>NZ_JBPXRO010000117.1:0-505 GCF_051842875.1 Neobacillus sp. C211 | reverse complement strand
TAAAGCCAGTTATATCCCTGACCGAAATCAACGTGAATTGCGTGAACTCGTCCGATATCGTCGAAGTATTATTGAAGAGCGTGCCAGACAACATAATCGAATCCAAAAAGTGTTAGAAGGTGCGAACATTAAATTGGGATCCGTGGTTTCAGATGTGTTGGGTGTTTCAGCACGAGATATGCTTGATGCCATTGCCGATGGTGAAGAAGACCCAGAAAAACTAGCAAACTTCGCTCGACGCAGCATGAAGAAGAAGAAAGAAGAACTGGAACTCGCCCTAAAAGGTTATATCAATTCACATCAACGCCTCATGTTAAAAACCATTTTAGGTCATATTGATTTTCTTACTGAGCAAATCGAGATGCTTGATAAGGAAGTTTCGGACAGAGTCAGCTCTCATCAAGAAGATATATCACGATTGGATTCGATTCCTGGTATAGCGACCAGAATGGCTGAACAAATTCTTTCCGAAATTGGGACTGATGTGAAGAAACAATTCCCCACA
>NZ_JBPXRO010000116.1:0-505 GCF_051842875.1 Neobacillus sp. C211 | reverse complement strand
CAAAGCCAGTTATATCCCTGACCGAAATCAACGTGAATTGCGTGAACTCGTCCGATATCGTCGAAGTATTATTGAAGAGCGTGCCAGACAACATAATCGAATCCAAAAAGTGTTAGAAGGCGCGAACATTAAATTGGGATCCGTGGTTTCAGATGTGTTGGGTGTTTCAGCACGAGATATGCTTGATGCCATTGCCGATGGTGAAGAAGACCCTGAAAAACTAGCAAACTTCGCTCGACGCAGCATGAAAAAAAAGAAAGAAGAACTGGAACTCGCCCTAAAAGGCAATATTAATTCACATCAACGCCTCATGTTAAAAACCATTTTAGGTCATATTGATTTTCTTACTGAGCAAATCGAGATGCTTGATAAGGAAGTTGCGGACAGAGTCAGTTCCCATCAGGAAGATGTATCACGATTGGATTCGATTCCTGGTATAGCTACCAGAATGGCTGAGCAAATTCTATCCGAAATTGGGACTGATGTAAAAAAACAATTCCCCACT
>NZ_JBPXRO010000115.1:0-520 GCF_051842875.1 Neobacillus sp. C211 | reverse complement strand
TTGAAGTACGCAATCTGCTCTACCAACTGAGCTAATGGCTCATCATAAGATGAAAGAAAAATGGTGCCGGCGAGAGGACTTGAACCCCCAACCTACTGATTACAAGTCAGTTGCTCTACCAATTGAGCTACCCCGGCACGTATGGTGGAGGATGACGGGATCGAACCGCCGACCCTCTGCTTGTAAGGCAGATGCTCTCCCAGCTGAGCTAATCCTCCAAATATGGTGACCCCTACGGGACTCGAACCCGTGTTACCTCCGTGAAAGGGAGGTGTCTTAACCGCTTGACCAAGGGGCCATATTTAATGTTGGCAAAAAAATAAACCCAAAGGGTAAGCCTGGCAACGTCCTACTCTCACAGGGACGCATGTCCCAACTACCATCGGCGCTGAGAAGCTTAACTTCCGTGTTCGGTATGGGAACGGGTGTGACCTTCTCGCCATTGCTGCCAGACTATTTAATTGAGGTATCATTCCCTCAAAACTAGATAATGCAGAAGAAGTTTGTAAAAACGAGTATA
>NZ_JBPXRO010000114.1:0-556 GCF_051842875.1 Neobacillus sp. C211 | reverse complement strand
CGTTAGTTTAGGTGAAAAGCTTCACAATTTTTAATGAAGTAACCCCTATAATCGTTTTTGCCTTTTCCTACACTATCCTTTTTTTCTAAAAAAAGATACCCAATAGACTTTTCTAAAATGTCTACTTTATAGGGTATCTTTTTAGGTAGACACTTTAATTCTTTGTACTTGTCTACGCAAGAGGGATATTATTTAACATGGTCAAAAGTATCTAAATCATTGTGAGGTATTATAAGAAAAATAATAATTAATTAAACTAGCTTTTGTTTTTCAATATATATCTTAAGTTAAATAATCTTAGGGATAAATTTTTTTTATTACATATATAATGTTAATTCAATTTCTATCCGCTTACGAATTAATTCTAAACATTCTTCAGGAGTTTTAGCAAAAATCCGTTTCCCGTTTACCATCGCATAAGGACTGCGTGCACACATTCCACAAAAAGAGAGACAGTCATTTTGAATAACTGCCACTTCTGGGTACTCTTTTTCAATTATTGTTTCTACATCAAGATGATTAATGAAATTACTAACACATATTTCTACTACTACGA
>NZ_JBPXRO010000113.1:0-562 GCF_051842875.1 Neobacillus sp. C211 | reverse complement strand
AAATCATCTTACGATGAGCCATTAGCTCAGTTGGTAGAGCATCTGACTTTTAATCAGAGGGTCGAAGGTTCGAGTCCTTCATGGCTCACCATTTTAAATGAATATGCGGGTGTGGCGGAATTGGCAGACGCACCAGACTTAGGATCTGGCGCCGCAAGGCGTGGGGGTTCGACTCCCTTCACCCGCACCATTTAATTTTCATATGCGGAAGTAGTTCAGTGGTAGAACATCACCTTGCCAAGGTGGGGGTCGCGGGTTCGAATCCCGTCTTCCGCTCCAATTGTTTTAAGCCGGGGTGGCGGAACTGGCAGACGCACAGGACTTAAAATCCTGCGGTAGGTGACTACCGTACCGGTTCGATTCCGGTCCTCGGCACCATTTAAGTTCATTAATTTCATATGCGCCCTTAGCTCAGCTGGATAGAGTGTTTGACTACGAATCAAAAGGTCGGGAGTTCGAATCTCTCAGGGCGCACTTTAACGGGAAGTAGCTCAGCTTGGTAGAGCACTTGGTTTGGGACCAAGGGGTCGCAGGTTCGAATCCTGTCTTCCCGACCATTCTT
>NZ_JBPXRO010000112.1:0-571 GCF_051842875.1 Neobacillus sp. C211 | reverse complement strand
ATGAAGTACGCAATCTGCTCTACCAACTGAGCTAATGGCTCATCGTAAGATGAAAGAAAAATGGTGCCGGCGAGAGGACTTGAACCCCCAACCTACTGATTACAAGTCAGTTGCTCTACCAATTGAGCTACCCCGGCGTAAAGTATCGAAATATATTAAGTTTGAACACGCTGGTATTGTTACCGTCATCCTGACCTCAGAAAGCTTATGCAAGCAGCAGCTCGGTCAGTATGCTGAAGTTCATTCAGGAAGCTTATTCGGTCGTGCTCTACCAATTGAGCTACCCCGGCGTAATGTAAAAAAGGTAAATATGGTGGAGGATGACGGGCTCGAACCGCCGACCCTCTGCTTGTAAGGCAGATGCTCTCCCAGCTGAGCTAATCCTCCATATATACCGCCTGGCAACGTCCTACTCTCACAGGGACGCGTGTCCCAACTACCATTGGCGCTGAGAAGCTTAACTTCCGTGTTCGGTATGGGAACGGGTGTGACCTTCTCGCCATTGCTGCCAGACTTGTTTTTTGAGGAATCATTCCCTCAAAACTAGATAATGCAGAAGAAGTTGTAAAAT
>NZ_JBPXRO010000111.1:0-621 GCF_051842875.1 Neobacillus sp. C211 | reverse complement strand
CTTCTAACCCATTTTCATTCTCTGTGGTGAAGCGCTGATTTTTGCGCTTCATGGATGGCTAACGGGTGCCAAGAGTTAAACAAGGTGTTGCTGCGGCAGCATCTTATTTCTTATTGTGCTAACGTAAGCAGGTTAGCTCAATAAGAAATACTAATTATAGGAAAATGAAGAGGACAAAAAAGGATACTGTAATAACAGTACCCTTATAGATAAAAATAATCTGAAATGAAAATTGAAGCGAACATAAAAGATGCTATAAAATTTAAAATAAAGACGACTTTTTCTTCCTTTAATAAATAACTCTCAATTCCAATTAGCAAAAAGGATAACGAAAGAAATAGTGTACTTAAAGACCGATTGATGTCTATGAAAAATAATGAAAAAAATCCGATAATTATTACAAGTTGTAAATAAAAAAGGGGTTTTATCCTTTTCTTCTTTTTTTCAAAGAATTTTTCCAAAAGTCCCAATGAAAATCAATCCTAACCTAAAGTGTTAGTCTAATTATAATAAAAGTGAAGGCACTTTAGTAGAACTTTGTTGTTGTTCTAAAAACAGATTGTGAAATGTTGTACTTAAACTATTGGGTGCTTTACCAAAAAGATGGGCAAAAAAAGGTGG
>NZ_JBPXRO010000110.1:0-647 GCF_051842875.1 Neobacillus sp. C211 | reverse complement strand
CAGTTCTTTATTTTCATTTTGAGTATCCACTACTTCACCAATTAAAATAGTATGATCACCTGCTTCAATCCTTTTTGCAGTTTTACATTGTAAAACTCCCGCAGCTCCCAAAATAATTGGCAGATTGTATTCTGATAGGGTCCATTCACAATTTTTAAATCGGTCAATCCCTTTACTTGCAAATAAATTACAGATTTCACTCTGATCACTAGATAATACATGTACCGCAAATTTATCAGTTTTAATAAAAGACTTATAAGATGATCCCCTTTTATCAATAGACCATAAGACAAGTAAAGGGTCTATTGATACTGATGCAAATGAATTGACTGTAAGTCCTAAAGGAATGCGGTGTTCATCAACTGTTGTTACGACTGTTACATCAGTAGGATAATTTCCCATTACTTCTTTAAAAAGCGATATCCTCGCACTGTGTTCCATATTAAACAAACCTTTCATAAAATTATAAAAAGAGCTACTCCTCACCAATAATTTTAACTTCTGTTTCCATTTCAACATTAAATTTACTTTTCACAGTTTCCTGGATATACTGGATTAATTTTAGATAATCTGTTGATATTGCATGATTTACATTCACAATAAATCCAGCATGCTTCGTTGAAACTTCCGCACCACCAATCCGTTTA
>NZ_JBPXRO010000109.1:0-667 GCF_051842875.1 Neobacillus sp. C211 | reverse complement strand
TCTAATCTTTTATTAGCGTAAGTCGGATGCTCAAAAGAACTTACGTTCTTTCTCGCAGATTGCCCGCAGAAGCCCCTTCAATGAAGTACGCAATCTGCTCTACCAACTGAGCTAATGGCATGAACAAAGGTGCCGGCGAGAGGACTTGAACCCCCAACCTACTGATTACAAGTCAGTTGCTCTACCAATTGAGCTACCCCGGCATATAGTTTGGAATAATAATTATAGGTAAATATGGTGGAGGATGACGGGCTCGAACCGCCGACCCTCTGCTTGTAAGGCAGATGCTCTCCCAGCTGAGCTAATCCTCCATATTTACAGCCTGGCAACGTCCTACTCTCACAGGGACGCGTGTCCCAACTACCATCGGCGCTGAGAAGCTTAACTTCCGTGTTCGGTATGGGAACGGGTGTGACCTTCTCGCCATTATTGCCAGACCATTTATTCGACACTATTTTATTATAATGTCTTTTTCATATTTTTCAAGAGGAAAATTATTTTTTTTCATTCCCTCAAAACTAGATAATGCAGAAGAAGTTGTAAAAACGAGTATGCCTTAAAAATTGGTTAAGTCCTCGAACGATTAGTATCAGTCAGCTCCACATGTTACCACGCTTCCACCTCTGACCTATCAACCTGATCATCTTTCAGGGTTCTTACTAGCTTA
>NZ_JBPXRO010000108.1:0-685 GCF_051842875.1 Neobacillus sp. C211 | reverse complement strand
GGACTGCTCCACCCCGCGACAATAATAATAATCTAATTTGAAAATATGGTGGAGGATGACGGGCTCGAACCGCCGACCCTCTGCTTGTAAGGCAGATGCTCTCCCAGCTGAGCTAATCCTCCACATTAATGAAAGTTATTTTTCGCTAGTGCGTAAAAAACTTTGGTGACCCCTACGGGACTCGAACCCGTGTTACCTCCGTGAAAGGGAGGTGTCTTAACCGCTTGACCAAGGGGCCATATCTATTAAAGAAATTATGGCGGAGAGCAAGGGATTTGAACCCTTGAGACAGGGTTACCCGCCTACACGATTTCCAATCGTGCTCCTTCGGCCACTCGGACAGCTCTCCATAATGGCTCCGCAGGTAGGACTCGAACCTACGACCGATCGGTTAACAGCCGATAGCTCTACCACTGAGCTACTGCGGAATAATAGTATTACAGCCTGGCAATGTCCTACTCTCACAGGGACGCATGTCCCAACTACCATCGGCGCTGAGAAGCTTAACTTCCGTGTTCGGTATGGGAACGGGTGTGACCTTCTCGCCATAATTGCCAGACCATTTATTCGACACTATTTTATTATAATGTCTTTTTCATATTTTTCAAGAGGAATTTTTTTTTTTTTCATTCCCTCAAAACTAGATAATGCAGAAGAAGTTGTAAAAATGAGTATGCCTAATAAA
>NZ_JBPXRO010000107.1:0-703 GCF_051842875.1 Neobacillus sp. C211 | reverse complement strand
ATATCTTGGTTTTTTAGTGATAACGAAAAAATAGAAGTAATTGATGAAAAATCATTTATTTGTTCTAAAGAATTTGAAGAAAAGTTCCCTTCCTTAACAAAACTACTTAAAAAAGCAAGAATTACAAAAATCAAATATGAAAATCAAAATTATCAATTGTTTGGTTGGACAAACCAATCTTCCAAATCATTTGGTTGGCTTTGTTTAGAACCCAGAACAAAAGTTGAGATTGATAAGACACTTCATCCTGACCATATCCTCTTACTAAAAAATTTCGGTGGGATAACTGAAAGATGGAATGAACCTGAAGATACTTGGCTAATTAATTTAAATAACGCATTAACCTTTGAGGATACACAAATTGGATTTATTGGGTTTGAAGACTATTTTAATGAAATGTGTCAAGAAGAAGCGATAGAAGTAAAAGTAAAACCTGAAGAATTTATATTATTCGCTTTCGAAGCGAATGGAAATATTACAATGTACCACAAACAAACAGGCGAAGTTCTTATGTTTGCTGCTGACCACTTTTTTGATTTCATTACTCCATATGAAAACTATCCAGAATATACACTTTACAAAATCGACAATTGCAATACTTTTAGGGACTGGGTTGAAATAATTTCAGACCAATGGTTAAATCATATAAAAAATTAGATGGATAAAAATAAACAAAAAACAGTTTGACTATTGGTTGCCAAAC
>NZ_JBPXRO010000106.1:0-733 GCF_051842875.1 Neobacillus sp. C211 | reverse complement strand
TAGATAGAAAAAGTAAATAAGTTACGATTAAAATGTCTAAATGAAATAATTTAATTTTGGAAAAACAGCACTCGTCTGCTTAAGTACATAGAACGAATAAATTGGATTAGTTGGAACTCCGTATGAGGTGAAAGTCTCACGTACGGTGTGAACAGGGGGAAAAGGGAGCGATAACGTCAAACCCTTACCTATCTGTATTAAGAACAAATACCAATAATCGCTAAAATAAAAAGAAAGATTTTCACCTTAATTTAGGTATAATGAAATATATAAATAAACGGTAAATCGGAGAATTTTTATGAAGTTAATAAATACTTTTTTTGAACCTGTTTCTAATCTTTCAAAAAAGCAAAAAATATTGCGGTTGTTTTTCTTTCTTATTTTATTTACTGAAATAATCACTCGTATTTTAAAAATTGATTCAATGCTGGTTCAAAATATTATTGATTCACTAATGGGAATATGCTTAATTGCTTTCGTCTTGGAAATGTTGTTTTTAAAGAAAAAAAGTAATAATAACTAGTTCGAGTTATTTAGCTAACGGGTGCTTTACTTCAATAAGGAGTAGAGCCTTTTTTTCCTGTTGTTCCACTAACGGAGCAGTTTAGTTGTGCGAAATGTTTCTGACTTAAATTGGGATTGGTCACAATACCCAGGTAAGGTCAGACAGTTCCTATCGGAACTGAAGGATTATATCGAAGGATCAAATGATGGGGTAACGCCTTGAAGGGTC
>NZ_JBPXRO010000104.1:0-774 GCF_051842875.1 Neobacillus sp. C211 | reverse complement strand
CTTGTGATGGCAGTGCCAGTCATTCATGCCAAGTTCAGCTCCTGTTACTGCACATTTCCCATATTGAGCAATAAACTTACTTATTCGATTGTCATTGTATTCAATTGAACGATTTGAAATATAGTTTCTCATGATTGAAAATAAAACCCTTTTATTTACAGCCTTTAGACTTTTGTGGATTTTATCTCTACCTTCGGCAGTATAATTACATGTTTCTTGCGAAAAACATAGATTTGTTTTATGCTTCTGGGCATATATGGGCACAAATACCATACTTTGGATTTTGTATAGTTTCGATTTGTAACCTTTGTACCTTTTTTGTAGAGTTTTTGTCATCTCATGAAGACTCGCATCTGTTCTAAAAATCTTTAAACGATTATACAGTGTTTTTCTTAGATAGAAGTTTAACTCATTCAGATTTGTTGAAATTTGGGTGGCTGCGGAATAGTAGTTTTGGATTCCCATCACAACTGTGTTGTAATGCCAGACCGTTTCTACACAAGGCTTCTTCTGGATTGCTTTGATTGCTTCCTTAATTTTATTGAAGGCATTTGTCTTAGCTTTTCTCGACATCTGTGAATGGACTACATGACCAAACCTAGTCTTTCCCTTCCTTACTACTTTAAAAGTAAAGCCGAGAAACTCGGAAGAGTTTTTCTTAAGGTTAATTACCTTTGATTTCTCTTCGCTGGTTTCAAGGTGTAATCTTCTATTCAAAAAGTCTTTTATAGCATAGTTCATTTTAATTGCTTGAGACCGAGTTCTGCACAAAAC
>NZ_JBPXRO010000103.1:0-775 GCF_051842875.1 Neobacillus sp. C211 | reverse complement strand
AATTTTATATGATGATTGTCAGTTATCTAGTTTTGAGGGAATGAAACCCTCATATAGTCTGGCAGCAATGGCGAGAAGGTCACACCCGTTCCCATACCGAACACGGAAGTTAAGCTTCTCAGCGCCGATGGTAGTTGGGACACGCGTCCCTGTGAGAGTAGGACGCTGCCGGGCTAGCCCTAATTGGGGCTATTATTTTTGCTTAATATTAATAGATGGCCCCTTGGTCAAGCGGTTAAGACACCTCCCTTTCACGGAGGTAACACGGGTTCGAGTCCCGTAGGGGTCACCAAAGTTTTTTACGAGTTTGCGTAAAATAACTTCCAATATAGTGGAGGATTAGCTCAGCTGGGAGAGCATCTGCCTTACAAGCAGAGGGTCGGCGGTTCGAGCCCGTCATCCTCCACCATTATAATATTTGTCTTTTGGCGGTGTAGCTCAGCTGGCTAGAGCGTTCGGTTCATACCCGAAAGGTCGGGGGTTCGACTCCCTTCGCCGCTACCAAATGTTTTTGTTTATTTTTAACTGGAGGAATACCCAAGTTTGGCTGAAGGGATCGGTCTTGAAAACCGACAGGCGGGTCATACCGCGCGGGGGTTCGAATCCCTCTTCCTCCTCCATAGTATTACTTTATTTCTATTGTCGCGGGGTGGAGCAACGAGCATTGCTTCATGAATAATCTGCGAGTTGTATCAATCGAGCTGCTGCTTGCATATGCTTACTGAGATTGATACAGTCCATGGAACATTGAGCATGGACAAAACTATATAGTTTT
>NZ_JBPXRO010000102.1:0-801 GCF_051842875.1 Neobacillus sp. C211 | reverse complement strand
TACCTATTTTTTGAACCTCCTCCATAAATATAAATCTTACTTATTTTTATTCCAATCAATGTGATAAATGGATAGTAGAACAGTTTAAAAGCTACTTATTATTATTGTAGAAACCTTCAGGGATTTTCCCGATATTCCTTTGATGATATAACAATGGTTCTTTATTTTCATTTTGAATATCCACTACTTCACCAATTAAAATAGTATGATCACCTGCTTCAATCCTTTTTGCAGTTTTACATTGTAAAACTCCCGCAGCTCCCGAAATAATTGGCAGATCGTATTCTGATAGGGTCCATTCACAATTTTTAAATCGGTCAATCCCTTTACTTGCAAATAAATGACAGATTTCACTCTGATCACTAGATAATACATGTACCGCAAATTTATCAGTTTTAATAAAAGACTTATAAGATGATACCCTTTTATCAATAGACCATAAGACAAGTAAAGGGTCTATTGATACTGATGCAAATGAATTGACTGTAAGTCCTAAAGGAATGCGGTGTTCATCAACTTTTGTTACGACTGTTACACCAGTGGGATAATTTCCCAATACTTCTTTAAAAAGCGATATCCTCGCACTGTATTCCATATTAAACAAACCTTTCATAAAATTATAAAAAGAGCTATTCCTCACCAATAATTTTAACTTCTGTTTCCATTTCAACATTAAATTTACTTTTCACAGTTTCCTGGATATACTGGATTAATTTTAGATAATCTTTTGATATTGCATGATTTACATTCACAATAAATCCAGCATGTTTCGTTGAAACTTCCGCACCACCAATCCGTTTC
>NZ_JBPXRO010000101.1:0-842 GCF_051842875.1 Neobacillus sp. C211 | reverse complement strand
CACATCAAGTTAAAAAAATACTCAAAATCCTCTAAAATCAATAGAAAAGAATACTTTTTTGGGGATATAATTCATCTTTGCAATTGTAAATACCTTATTTAACTATCCTGTTTCGTAAGTTCAATAAGAAAAAAAGACGCTGCTGTAGCAACCTCTTGTTTAACTCTTGCACCCGTTAGCTTAAGTGCAAAACTTCACATATGCCATCAATTTAACATAACTAACAATTTTATCCCTTTAACCACATCTAGTAATTTTTTCTCTTTTCAATGAGGTACTGAAATCCATATAACAATGGCGACTTAAGAAACATATAAAGGAAAAATTGAATTTTATTAAACCGAACGAGTGTAACTAATTTTAATTTTTTTAAAAAGCTCATGATTAGTATGGCAAACATACCATCTACTATTGCATTTAGTGTAATAAAACGTTTAAAATTTCCATATGTCCATTTTAAAATCCACATTGAACCTACCAAAAAAGGTCATATATAAAAAGGTAATGCTACTGAAATATATGGATTTTTTTTATAAAAAACCCACCATTTGCGTTTCTTCCCAATTTGGGCAAAAAGATTTTCTATGATTACAATAAAAATTGATGCAGGAAGGAATTTCTTAATATTACGTCCCCCTAAAAAAGGGAGTGTTAACCATATTAATATGACCATAAGAGCATTAAGTAACCACTGATTTTTATTTGACATATTTAACCCTCCTCTTTCTTTAGCTTTTTCTTTGCATTTATTAAGTATTCATTTTATGTCGTAAGTTATTCTTCGCTAATCTCCCACCACCACCACAAAAAAAACGCTTTTCTTGTCTGCCTACTTCTTCTTA
>NZ_JBPXRO010000100.1:0-869 GCF_051842875.1 Neobacillus sp. C211 | reverse complement strand
ATGCACCAGCCTCTAAATATAACAATTGCCGTAGAGAGGCTGTTTTCAATGGATGTAGTCATTGAAAGAGCATGCGGTATGGATGTCCATAAGGACAATATTACTGCTTGTATTATGACACCTAAAGGCAAGGAGATTCAAACGTTTTCTACTAAAACTGTATTTCTATTACAGTTGGTTGACTGGATTAAACAACATAATTGTACCTATGTCGCTATGGAAAGCACGAGTGTTTATTGGAAGCCGATTGTGAATTTACTTGAAGCTGAGGATAATGAGTTTTTAGTTGTGAATGCCCAACATATGAAGGCAGTTCCAGTGCGTAAAACAGATGTGAAGGATGCTGAATGGATCGCCAAACTTCTTCGTCACGGACTGCTCAAAGCAAGTTATATTCCAGATTGGAATCAACGTGAACTGCGTGAACATTAAGTTGGGATCTGTTGTTTCTGATGTGTTGGGTGTTTCAGCCCGTGATATGCTTGACGCCATTGCAGATGATGAAGAGGATCCTGAAAAACTAGCAAACTTCGCTCGACGTACTATGAAAAAAAAGAAAGAAGAATTGGAACTCGCTCTTAAAGGGTATATCAACTCTCATCAACACCTCATGTTAAAAACCATTTTAGGACATATCGATTTTTTGATTGAGCAAATCAATATGTTGGATCAGGAAGTTGCGGCAAGAGTGAG
Organism: Neobacillus sp. C211; assembly: GCF_051842875.1. Taxonomy (NCBI): domain Bacteria; kingdom Bacillati; phylum Bacillota; class Bacilli; order Caryophanales; family Bacillaceae; genus Neobacillus; species Neobacillus sp. C211. Next base: position 176 of record NZ_JBPXRO010000100.1, on the reverse strand, counting down.
CTCCAAGCAAGAAGATATAGAACGTCTGGATTCCATTCCAGGCATAGGAACAAGGATGGCTGAGCAAATTCTATCCGAAATTGGGACTGATGTGAAAAAACAATTCCCCACTGCAGCTCATATGTGCTCTTGGGCAGGATTAGTTCCTGGGCAAAATGAAAGTGCTGGAAAAAGAA
>NZ_JBPXRO010000099.1:0-883 GCF_051842875.1 Neobacillus sp. C211 | reverse complement strand
TAATTCTAGGATCACCAATCCTATGTTGCACGAATTTTATTATCCAATCATGGTCTAAGGTTCCAAAGAAATTCTTCAGGTCAGCTTCCAGTACCCAGCTAACTTTCTTCCCTGAAATAGCCTCATTAAGGTTAGCTAAGGCATTATGTGCTCCCCTATTTGGCCTACCCCCGTATGAACAATTTAGAAAATCTTGTTCATAAATTGATGAAAGTACTGTTGCTGTACTTCTTTGTAAAGCTCTATCTGCCACCGAAGGTCTCCGATTAGTCGTTTTTCGACTTTCCCAGGTTTAGGTATCCAGACCCTTCTTACTGCTGGAGGTTTATAGCTATGTCTGTAGATTGAATTCATCATTTCTCCAACCCAATTTTCAAACTCAATTATAGCCATATCCCTTGTGGTACCATCAATGCCAGGTGAAGTGTTCTTCGGCATATGTTTAGACTAGTCCAAATCAATTCTTTTGTAATGTGATGTGCTAATGATGTAAATTGTAGTTTTGCATCTTGTTGAGCTTTTACTGCTATTCTCTCTAATCTTGTTGTCATGATGTAATGAGAATGAACTTGCCTTTGGCGGTTATTTCATTATTGCCTTCCCCATTGAGAGAAAAGGTCGGCTACTCCACATCACGTTCAATTCCGGGACTAATTATCCACTTCACTTTATTCCGGCCTACCATCTTCCTGTCTACGTTCGCAGTGAACGTTACCGTGCACCACGCAAGACTCGGTACAAGACTGCTGGCTAAGCATTATCTAGACGACTATTTCAAGTCGCATGTTTTCCTTGAGCTTTCAAGGCGCAACCCTCACAGAACCGTGCTTGCGCTATTTACGCACACGGCTCCTCCTAGTTACCATTCACAAAATGTTGCTAT
>NZ_JBPXRO010000098.1:0-884 GCF_051842875.1 Neobacillus sp. C211 | reverse complement strand
CGGTTTACTAATGAAAGCAGTGGAAAAGCACACAAGTAATAAATGGGTAAAACTCTATATTAATAGATGGCTAAAGGCACCTTTTCAAACAAAAGAAGAGGTAGTAGAACGGACTTCTGGTACACCGCAAGGTGGAGTTATAAGTCCAGTTCTAGCAAATCTATTTCTTCATTACACATTTGATAAGTGGATGACTATAAACCATACAAATAATCCTTTTGCGAGATATGCAGATGACGCAGTTATCCACTGTGAATCAGAAGCTGAGGCAACAGAATTGCTTATATCACTTAACAAAAGGATGAAGGAATGTAAACTGGAACTACATCCAACCAAAACACGAATTGTGTATTGTAAAGATGCAGATAGGAAAGAAAATCACGAAAATATTTCGTTCGATTTTCTTGGATATACGTTCAGACCAAGACGTTCCAAAAACAGATGGGGAAAGCATTTTATTAACTTTACACCAGCGATTAGTAATAAGTCTAAGAAATCAATTCGGCAAAAAGTAAGGGACTGGAAGCTACAGTTAAAAGCCGAAAAGGACCTTACGGACCTATCAAATATGTTTAACTCACAGATTATAGGGTGGATTAATTACTATGGCAAGTTCTACAAATCTGAAATGTACTCAACATTAAGACACATCAATAAAGCCTTAATAATGTGGGCAAGGAAGAAATACAAAAGGTTAGCTCGTCACAAGAAAAGAGCTGAATACTTATTAGGTAGAATTGCAAAACAGATTCCAAAACTATTTAAACATTGGGAAATAGGTATCAAGCCTACGGCTGAATAATGGGAGCCGGATGAGCTGAGAGGTTCACGTCCGGTTCTGAGAGGGGCTACTGGGGAGGTTCCAGTGGCCTACTTGCCTTAAA
>NZ_JBPXRO010000096.1:0-1161 GCF_051842875.1 Neobacillus sp. C211 | reverse complement strand
ATAATTCTTGGATCACCAATCCTATGTTGCACGAATTTTATTATCCAATCATGGTCTAAGGTTCCAAAGAAGTTCTTCAGGTCAGCTTCCAGTACCCAGCTAACTTTTTTCCCTGAAATAGTCTCATTAAGGTTAGCTAAGGCATTATGTGCTCCCCTATTTGGCCTACCCCCGTATGAACAATTTAGAAAGTCTTGTTCATAAATTGATGAAAGTACCGTTGCTGTACTTCTTTGTAAAGCTCTATCCGCCACCGAAGGTACTCCGATTGGTCGTTTTTCGACTTTCCCAGGTTTAGGTATCCAGACCCTTCTTACTGCTGGAGGTTTATAGCTATGTCTGTGGATTGAATTCATCATTTCTCCAACCCAATTTTCAAACTCAATTATAGCCATATCCCTTGTGGTACCATCAATGCCAGGTGAAGTGTTCTTCGGCATATTGTTTAAACTAGTCCAAATCAACTCTTTTGTAATGTGGTGTGCTAATGATGTAAATTGTAGTTTTGCATCTTGTTGAGCTTTTACTGCTATTCTCTCTAATCTTGTTGTCATGATTGGTTTCTCCTTACTTTGAATTAAGGACCGAAATCTTCCGTTGAATGAAGCTCATGTTTCCTTAGATTGATTCAATTTCCGCTAACCGCTTCCCCATGTAATAGGCTCTCCCTATCTCAGAGTACTATCAGTTAGTAAGACTTCCAATAAACCATCGAATTCTCCTTGCTTTGTAGGCTTGTTGAATTCTTATCTACATCCTGTAGAAGTTCATTGGATCTCCCTTGTTCCCAAGGAATCCATTGATGACATGCCGTAGGTACGAATCCCGGGAGTAATGAGAATGACCTTGCCTTTGGCGGTTATTTCATTATTGCCTTCCCCATTGAGAGAAAAGGTCGGCTACTCCACATCACGTTCAATTTCGGGACTAATTATCCTCTTCACTTTATTCCGGCCTGCCATCTTCCTATCTACGCTTCGCAGTGAACGTTACCGTGCACCACGCAAGACTCGGTACAAGACTGCTGGCTAAGCATTATCTAGACGACTATTTCAAGTCGCATGTATTCCTTGAGCTTTCAAGGCGCAACCCTCACAGAACCGTGCTTGCGCTATTTACGCACACGGCTCCTCCTAGTTACCATTCACAAAATGTAGCTAA
>NZ_JBPXRO010000095.1:0-1165 GCF_051842875.1 Neobacillus sp. C211 | reverse complement strand
CAGGTTACTCGAAGAAGGAATAATGACATTATATAAAAAATAAATAAATACTAATTAACTAAACTTGAAAGAGAAACAGGCGAAATCCATGAGAAGGGTGGCAAGGATATGAAATTCAAAGGCCAGGCTGTCTTGACCTCATTCCTTCGGAAATCGTCGCTAAATTTGAAGCCAACATTCGTTGAGATGAAGTCAAGTTTCCAGAAGGCGAAAGGAATGAAGAAGAAGGCTATGGCAACCATAAGCCTAGTGACAAAAAAAAGGTCGGTTAATGCTAACCGGCCTTTTATGTACATATTCAATTAGGGTTTAGGTTTTTTTGGATTTTGTTAGCGGAATGTTTACTTAATTATTGCGAAAGAAGAACCAGTGGATACATTACCACCGTAATACTCAAAACTATCAGTCCCCTTACCATCGACGGTTCCGGAAACCGAGACATTATTGTAATCTTTGAAAGTACCCTTAGAAAGTTTGATGTACTCGTCGAAATCGATCTGGACATTTTTCTCAGAGTATTTTGAGGTAGAATAACTCTTTGGATTGAATGTCCAGGTAAGATTGATAGATTTAGTACCAGCAGGAGTTTCATCACCTGTGCAATTTCCTTCTTCATCGCAAGTAAAATCAACTTTATATACTTCTACTGTCTGATTCACTTTGGCCGTACCTTTGTTAATGTCAATAACCGCTTTGGTTGCTGGTACTACGGCGCTGCCATAATAGTATTCGTCTTTTTCATAATCATAGGTTTGGTAATAAAGGATGTAAGAATCCTTACCTTCAAAGTTAGTACTAAGGTCTACATTGGTATCGACAGTACCTTCTGACCCATAGAACGAAGCACCTTGATAGGAGCCTTTGTATACAGGGGAATTGCTTTGCGCCATTGCTGGCAGGGCCATAGTTAAAAGGAACACAACCGTCAGAATCAATACTTTCACTTTTCTCATTACGAACCTCCAGTTATTGGAAACCTAAACCGCTGTAATAATTTTACAATATAGAAGAAAAAAAGTATTTAAGTAAAGTTCGACAATTTTCACACTTTGAAGAAAATGATAGGGAGGTGTATTGGGATTTGATGGAAAAAGCTAATTTAATATTCAATTAAAGGCTGTATTTGATCCAGGAGGATTACGGCCTTTTTTGTTGAACTAACGTG
>NZ_JBPXRO010000094.1:0-1215 GCF_051842875.1 Neobacillus sp. C211 | reverse complement strand
TGAATCGGCTACACTTAACTGGACAAAAAAATTAAGGTCAAGTAGACTAACCGCCAAATCAGGGCATACTGCTTACTAGCATAAGAGATCCGTACTAGCAACTTTACTAGGAGAGGTGGGTATGCTAGCCTGTTCGGCAAGCCAGATGTCATTGCCATCTGGTTTCCTGGCTGGGAAAGCATGCCCGCAGAGGCTCCTTGTCAAGTTGCGGTGGTTACCCGCAAAATTTGGAAGTCTACTTTATCCTATTCAGTTATGGAGGAAAGCCAATATGAAGAAGGCTCGAAGGACATATACACCTGAATTTAAAGCCCAAATGGTCAAGCTATATGAAAATGGCAAGCTCAGAAAAGATATTATTAGCGAATACGATTTAACCCCTTCTGCATTAGATAAATGGGTGAAACAAAGTCAAACCTCCGGTTCTTTTAAAGAGAAAGACAATAGAACTCCGGAAGAAGCAGAGTTGATTAAACTTCGTAAAGAAAACCAACGTTTATTGATGGAGAATGATATTTTAAAGCAAGCAGCGCTGATAATAGGACGAAAGTAAATGTGATCAGAAATAATCGACATAAATACTCGATATCAGCAATGTGCGACGTCCTACAAGTCTCAAGAAGTACTTATTATTATGAGGCAAAAGAGCAATCAAAATCCGAGGATGAACTTACAGCTACCATCATCGATATATTTCATAAAAGCCGTCAGAACTATGGCACACGTAAAATTAAACATGAATTAAAAAAGCTTGGCACTGTCTCTTCGAGACGGCGTATTGGCAGAATCATGAAAGAGAATGGGCTAGTATCGAAATATACAGTTGCCCAGTTTAAGCCTCATGTGGATAAATGTAATGAATCGAAAGTTAAAAATGTTTTGAATAGAGAATTTGATCAACAAAAGGAATTAACTGTTGTAGTAAGTGATTTAACATACGTAAGAGTCGAAAATCGTTGGCATTACATATGTTTATTTGTCGATCTTTATAATCGAGAAATTGTAGGCCATAGTGCCGGTCCTAATAAAGATGCTGGACTAGTCTATCAAGCCTTATCGACAATTAAAGCCGATTTAAGGCAAATTCAACTATTTCACACAGATAGAGGAAACGAATTTAAAAACAAGACCATCGATGAAGCTCTTGAAACTTTCAACATTAAACGGTCATTAAGTATGAAAGGTTGCCCGTATGATAATGCGGTAGCTGAAGCC
>NZ_JBPXRO010000093.1:0-1242 GCF_051842875.1 Neobacillus sp. C211 | reverse complement strand
CATTCTTATTAAATAAACAATAACATGAATGTAGACTTTTTTTCATACTATATTTTGGGGGTGGAAAAATGCCAAGAGTAAATTACCGAAGCTCAGACGTTGACGTAATGGCAAGGATGATGAGAGCAGAAGCCGAAGGTGAAGGAAAACAGGGAATGTTATATGTTGGAAATGTAATTGTGAATCGTCTTGCAGCAAATTGTTTAGATTTTAAAGGTTTAAGAACAGTTCCCCAAGTTGTTTTTCAAGTACAAGGAGGAAATTTTTCCTTTGAAGCCGTTCAAAAAGGGAATGTATTTTATCAAAGATCAAGAACTGCTGAAAGAAGATTAGCAAAACAGAATTTGGATTATTGGAGAGACCACCCAGCGAAATATGCCCTTTGGTATTTTAATCCACATGCTCCATGCCCTCCAACATGGTACGATCAACCTCAATCCGGTCAATTTAAACAACATTGTTTTTATGAACCAAAAGCTGGAACATGTGATAGTGTTTATAGCGGTTAAGCTTACTCTATGAGTAAGCTTTTTATATATTTAGAATATTTACACAAAATAAAGTAAAACTTTTAGTAATAGTTTTTATCCAAGAAAGCAAGATTGTGAAATATTGTACTTAAGCTAACGGGTGCGATAGTTGAACAAGACCACCCAAAGACTAAAACAAAGGTTACTTTTGTAGTGGATTTCAAAAAACGGGTATATTTCCAATAGTTTAAAAAAATCTTAATAAATATTTTACCCAATAAAAAAAGAGCCAACTAGCTCTTGCTTTAGTTCGTATCAGCCCCACCTACGCTAAATACTATGATGGCCACACTTACCATCCAACCCAGTATAATTATACATTAAAGCGTATACATATACAATGTATATACATATACTAATATATTCCATTTTAAGTTCCAGTTTTGTTCAATAAGTCCTGGATGATTGCTGAGTTTATTCACAGATCATCTACAGACAAGGATGCAAAAATAATATAATTTTAGATAAAAACTTTTAGGATGTGTTAATTGTGAAAAGTATTCCTGTAATTTTTGAAGGCAAAGAATATATTATGCTTATTCAGTACGCATCTGGCTACTGTGAAATTATGAAACAGGGAGAACCCAATCATAAAATCGTCTAAGGGACGGTCATTTTTTTGTTATTGTGCTAACGTGGCAGGTTACCTTAAGAATGATTATAATTGAATAAAGAACTTAACTCAGAGGTGTTGCTGTTTCTTAATTAAGGG
>NZ_JBPXRO010000092.1:0-1257 GCF_051842875.1 Neobacillus sp. C211 | reverse complement strand
TAAGAGTTGAAAAACAATGAATTGATCTTCAATCTTTTTTTCTTATTCAGCTAACGAAGCAGGTTAGTGGAAGTAAAAGAACAACTCAGAACCATCAACTGAATCGGAAGCATTTGCTCTACTCTTACGCAAATAAAAAGAGACTGATCTGATAATCCTATGAAAGTAACGGTTTATATAAGAAATCAGGTGAATTTCCATGTGGTACTGGTATTTAATTGTCTAAGCCGTAATTTTCATGTGGGTAGCTTGGAATTCCGAAATCACTTCCTCCGTTGGAGTATTATGCGACGGTTACTACATGTCTATTCATCGCAGAAGTAACAGACAGGTGGACCGATAGATACAGCCTATATGAATTCTGGGTAAGGAAATACATTGATCTACCTTCAACCTTTATGACTTTATTTATCTATGCTCCGGCTGCTGTTATCATGATAAGCTGGTATCCATTCAATGGCGGCTGGAAAAAGAAGATCACCTATATTCTGGCATGGTCAATCTTTTCTAGCTTCTATGAATGGACATATTTAAAGATGGGATATTTACACTATCCACATTGGAAATGGTGGTACTCAGCTATTTCCTACCCATTCCTTTATGGATTCATGTTTTGGCATTTGAGATTAGTTCACTGGGTAAGAGAAAAGTTTAGGCAAGCTAGTAAGTCTAATTAAAAAAATACCCACCACTGCGATGCTTAAAAAGGCATCGCCCTTTTTGATTGATTAACGAAGAGATTGTGAAGAATTGTACTTAAGCTAACGGGTGCAAGAGTTTAAGATCGGTAGCTGCTTCGGCAGCTTTTATTTTTGCTTGTTCAACTAACGGTGCAGGTGTGCGGCCGAGCCAAGGTCGTATCATATAGCGGGTGGGATTCCCGTCGAGTAAGAACTAGCCATTCGCTCGTAGCGAGTCTTGGAGGGCTAAAGGTAACTTTAGTCTTTAAGCGTAGACAGTTAGGTGGCGGGCCGAAAGCCAAATGGTTGAAGGGATTGAGCTCCATAATGTTAGTAAATCGAGAGGGCTGATGCTTTACCTGCAGCAGAAAGCAACATTTTATCCTTCGTTAAGGGCAAGATGGATAAAATCTCTCTGGAGTCAGAGACCTTGGCACGTTACACATCGATATGATACGGCAACTCGGGAGACCCTACCGGTCTTTTCTTGTTAGAAGAGTATGGTGTACAAGCGATAAAAAAGCAAGGAAACCAAATGCTGTGTAGGGAGTCGGATAGCAGCGTAGTACCAATGAAG
>NZ_JBPXRO010000091.1:0-1387 GCF_051842875.1 Neobacillus sp. C211 | reverse complement strand
GCAGGATAGTTGAAGAAGGAATTTCTCTAATCTTGGAAGAATTTATATTCAAAGATATGTTAAGGAGCTTGTGAATAATATGGAATCCATTAGTAAAAGCGAAGTAAAGCTACGAGATATCACAGAGGAAGATCTTCCTATCTTTTTCGAACAACAACTAGATTCAACGGCGAACTATATGGCTGCCTTTACAACTAAAGACCCCACTGATAAGGACGCATTTTTTGACCATTGGACAAAAATTATTGCTGACGAGACCATCACAATTAAGACTATATTATTCAATGGCATTGTCACTGGACACGTCTCGAACTTTGAACAGTTCGGCGAACCCGAAGTAAGCTACTGGATTGGGAAGGAATATTGGGGTCAAGGTATTGCAACTAAAGCGTTGTCAGAATTTCTGGAGTATATTAAGGTACGTCCGCTCTATGCTCGTGCCGCTAAAGATAACCTAGCCTCCATCAGGGTATTGGAAAAATGCGGGTTTAAAATCATCTCTGAAGATAAGGGTTTTTCTAACGCAAGAGGCAAGGATGTTGAAGAATTTATTTTGAGGCTTGAACCTTATGATATGTAATAAACGTAATACGATTGGAGGGGTTCTTGACTAAGAAACCTTCTGTTGTTTAACTAATGGGTGCAAGAGTAAAACAAGGGGTCGGTAATGCGATCCCTTTCATTTTGCACTAACGAAGCAGGTTACTTGAAGAAGGAATTTATCCACAATTGTAGAATATTTCAATAATCATTTAGGATTGGATGATGAAATTATGGAAATCTTAAGGAGGTATTGTGGTGAATCAAAAAAAATTCATAATAACTCAGTATAATCATATGTATGCTGATCAGACAGTAGAAATGTGGCGAGATAGTAAGGAACGAGCTATTGGTCAGAAAGAAATTCATAGCTTTAAAAATCATCAAAATTTTTTAAATAATATATTACCCAAACATTATCAAATAGATTTAGCGTTAATTGATGACAAAGTAGTTGGAATGATCGCCTATAATGAAAGGGAGATAAGCCAACTTTATATTCATATTGATTATCAAGGAATCGGTATTGGTCAAACATTACTAGACAAGGTAAAAGAACAATCAAGTGGGAGATTAACATTATATACATTTGAAGTAAATGAAAATGCACAACGATTTTATGAAAAGAATGGATTTATAATCATTGGTAGAGGACACGAAAATGAAGAAAATTTACCTGATATTCAATATGAATGGATATCTAAATAAATAATACAAACAGATACTATATATATATAAAAGTTTAAGGAAAAGCGATTGTTTAACTAATATAAGTCGGTTCTTTTTTGGTGAATGAGACCCAATATTGTGAAACAATTCACTTAAACTATCGGGTGCTTTACTTCAA
>NZ_JBPXRO010000090.1:0-1440 GCF_051842875.1 Neobacillus sp. C211 | reverse complement strand
TAATATGGTACCTATAGATAGGACACTTGAAAAAGAGTGTTTTATCTGTAGGTATTTTTTTATATACTTGAATCTTAAAGATATGGGGATTGGGGGACGATCATGAGCAAAACAACATTTTCAGATAAAGAAATAAAAATACTTCAAAAAAATCCAAATGTGCTTCGTGTCAGCAGTTTAGCAATTACCTATTCGGATGATTTTAAAAATAAATTTATGAATGAATATCTGGTAGGTAAACTCCCAAGGCAGATCTTTGAGGAGAATGGTTTTGACATAGACATTATTGGTATGAAGAGGATAGAGACGTCTGCATCTAGGTGGAAAAGAGCATATGAAAAAAATGGGTTAATTGGGCTTTCAGACACACGGAAAACAGAATCCGGCAGGCCCTTAAAGCGAGAACTTTCTCAAGCTGAAATTATTGAGAGGCAGGATGCAAGAATTAAGCTGCTGGAAGGTCAGGTAGAGTTGTTAAAAAAGCTAGAAATGACAGAAAGGAGGCTGCTAAGCAAAAGTCAAAACCTAGAAACGAGTAAGATATTTCAGTTGATTTATGAAACCGTGGAGCAAAATCAGTTTAAACAGATGACAAAGTATTTTTGTAAGCTTTTAGGGGTCTCTCGTTCTGGATATTATAGTTACCTTAAAGCAGCCGATAGCCGATTTGAAAGAGAACAAAAGGACCTAGAAGCGAAAGAGATTATACTGAAAGCGTTTAATCGACGTGGATATAAGAAAGGTTCACGTTCCATCAAAATGATATTGAACAATGAATACGACCATAAAATTAGCAGAAAAAAAATACAAAGAATTATGAACAAGTATCAGATCATTTGCCCCCACAGAAAGTCAAACCCGTATAAAAAAATAGCCAAAGCAACAAAAGAACATCAGGTCGTTCCAAACAAGTTAAATAGAGAATTTAAGCAAGGAATTCCAGGGAAGGTATTATTAACGGATATTACATATTTGCCATTTAACGGACAGAATATGGCCTATTTGTCAGCCATAAAAGATGCCTCCACCAACGAGGTCTTAGCTTATCATGTTTCAGATCGGATCACTTTAGAAATCGCAACAAATACGATCGATAAATTAATGAAAAATAAGAAAACTAATTTACATTCGAAGGCATATATCCATTCGGATCAGGGAAGCCATTATACAAGCCCAAGATATCAAAAATTATTAAAAAAATCTGGTTTAGGTCAGTCTATGTCAAGGCGAGGGAACTGTTGGGACAATGCCCCGATGGAGTCTTTCTTTGGTCATTTAAAGGATGAGGTAGACTATCAATCATGTAAAACATTAGACGAACTAAAGGCGAAAATAAATCATTACATGGTTTACTATAACAATTATCGTTATCAATGGAATTTAGAAAAGATGACCCCTATTCAATATAGGAATCACCTTTTAGCTTCATAACTCTTTTTT
>NZ_JBPXRO010000089.1:0-1475 GCF_051842875.1 Neobacillus sp. C211 | reverse complement strand
AATCGTCCGCATAGCGGACGATAAAGCACTCTTTCAAAGCTGTCTTCTTCAAATGCTGATACTTACTGCCATTGGTAGAGTAGGTATGTCTGCTTTCAAACGTTTCCCATTGGTCGCTAATCCACCAGTCCAATTCGTTTAAGACAATGTTGGATAATAAAGGTGATAGAATACCCCCTTGCGGAGTACCTTTTGTTGGAATACCTTCTCCTTCAATCTCTGCTTTTAATAACCTAGATATAATAGAAAGAAATGATTTATCCCTTATGCCCAATGACCACATTTGTTTTAAAAGCTTACTATGATTCACGTTATCAAAGAAACCTTTAATATCTACATCGACACAATGGTAGAGTCCAGATTGATTAATAAGAAATTCCAGCCTAGCTTTGGCATGATGAGTGCTGCGGTTCGGTCTAAATCCATAACTATGTTTATGGAATTTTGCTTCACAAATAGGCTCTAAAATTTGAAGTATGCATTGTTGAAAGATTCTATCCCAAATCGTTGGAATACCTAAAGGTCTTGTTTTACCGTTCCCTTTAGGAATGAGAACACGCCTAACTGTTTGTGGTCTGTACCATTTGAACATGGTTTGAACCCTTGCTATTACATCTTCCACTGTTAGATGTTGAATATCTTTGATGGTTAATTTATCTGTTCCAGCAGTTTTGCTACCTGTGTTTCTTTTTATGTTTCGGTAGGCAAGTCGTATATTATCTTTAGAACTCATTAAATCTGTTAAGTCATAGAAGCGATGACCACTGACAATTTGAGAATATAGTCTGTCAAAACAATCTTGCATACTATAATATTCACTGTGTCTCAGTTTCTTCCGTTTCAATAAGTTGGTGACTCCTTTCGGAGTTAAACCTCTTTTAGTCTCACAAGAACCTTATTAATCGATAAAGAACTGCCTTACTTGGTTGAATAAATCTTTATTAGTCTAGTGGCTATCCCTCAATGTGGGTTAAACATTTCATTGGTACTATGCCACCACTTTCACTGATATTAAGGCAAGTTATACAATAACTATTATCATTATTGTTTTCCTTGCCAACGTTTCATCAGAAGTAAGTCCTCCAGTTACCAGCTTACAACGTTGAATTATATCTATTATAGAATGAACTTAGGTGCTTCCTTTAAGCCTGTTAGCATTCATACGCCCGCGACGTATCATGGATTTTCATATTAGTTATTTTTACTCACCCACATCTAACCTCACAATTTGGTGATATACACATTTCTATGTATCGCAGTTATAGACCCGTACATTCAGAAGTTTGTCAGCTTAACCATTACTTTTAGGTTTATTCGCATTCTCACCATATTCAATCAACTCAAGCACCATGAATTACACCACTCCATCGAGTAGGCTTTCGTCAGCCGAACTGGTACGGTAATTTCTCACGCCTTTTCGCCGAGCTTATAACACTATCAATCTTACTAAATCCAGTGCTATTCGACTAAGAGAG
>NZ_JBPXRO010000088.1:0-1499 GCF_051842875.1 Neobacillus sp. C211 | reverse complement strand
AGTTAGAGAGATAAAGCCGACTATACTGGCATCGCCCATTCAGGTACTCATTTAAGAAGCCCTTCTCACGTTTCGTAAGTAAGCGATGAACAGTAGCATGACCGGAATAATTATTTGAAAAGGTAAATGTAAATATAATGGAATTATTTTTCCACCCTCTATTGAATGTTCTGAATAATTAGAAGCAACTGTCACTGATGCAAATAAGATAATAAGTCCAATAGGAAAACTGAGTTTTTGATGGGATTTAAATTGAAAAAGATCCGCGGTTCCTGAAACAGCTGCATAAAAATAGAGTGTTATTTTAAAAAATCCACCAATCACAAGGTAAAGCATAAATAATACATCTAGCCGCTCAATAAAATCAGCAATTTGAATTTTACTAATAGTGCTTAATAATGGAAATGGGGTGCGAATCATAAAGTCCACTCCTAAAGCAGCAATATTCACAACCACAGTGATGGTGATATTTATACCGCTTAATATCATCCCACCCATACAAATTTTCCTCGCTTTTTTTTGATCATTTAAATAAGGGAGCAACATTGTAAATACAACCATTTCCCCAAAAGGAAAATTAAGGGTTTGTCTTCCTACAGTATATAGCACTGGTTTCCAACCGTTTTCAAGCACTGGTCGAAGATTACTTAAGTGGATTAAACCAGAGAAGACAACTAAAAAGACACCTATTATTGCAATGAAATATATGATACTAAAGAATAGCTCACCGACTCTTGCTATTACCTCAAACCCCTTGTAAATGGCATAGATAATTGTAAGTATCATCAAGCAATTAATAACAAATAAAGGAGTATTTGTATATATTGTTGTGACTAATAGTTCCCCAAAATCACGCATTATCCTTGATGCTTGATAAATAAAATAAACGATATATAAAAAACCAATAAAACGTCCGATCCATTTTCCAGTTATTTTTTGAACATAAATCGTAAAAGTAATATCTGGGTAAAACATAAACAGACGGTGGTACACAAGGAAGAGTAATAGACCAGAAATTAGTCCGAGTAAAACCGCAATCCAAGCATCTTGTTTCGCATCTGCTCCTAGTCCAAATAGAATAGCACTTCCCATTTCAAACAATGTAACGAGCACAAACAGTTGGTAGCCACTTATCTTTGCCTTTTCCATGTCTAAACCCCTTCATTAAACGCCAATAAGATAGAATGACTTATTCAAAAGTAGTCTCCGTTTTTATTTATTGTTCAGAAACTATATCAAAAGTATTCCCTCATTATCCATAAAAAGGCATACTTCCCCCTCATGTCATGGAAGAACAAGTGGGGATACTGCTAGATTCCATTGAAAAACTACCTCAATTTAGTGAAGAAGAAAAGGAATAATACCTGGGAAGGTGCTTTAACTAGGAATATGGTGTCTTACTATACAATAAGTTGCAGTTTGTGAAGGATTGTACTTAAAGTAACGGGTGCTTTAGTTTCACAAAAAATGGACTGTTTCGGCAGTCCTTTTTCAATACC
>NZ_JBPXRO010000087.1:0-1506 GCF_051842875.1 Neobacillus sp. C211 | reverse complement strand
AACCTGCTTACGTTACTTTAAGTACATTCTTTCACAATCTTTTCATTTTCCATATCTATTAAGTAAACATCATCATCCTTAACTAAGAACAATTTGCTCCCTCTGCCAACAGCATAATCATATTTCAGTTCTTCTCCAATCTGATTTACCGTTTGAAATTTCTTTCTTCTCTTGTCCCTTAAAGAATACAAGTATATCACTGCCCTATGGTCATAACCATGACTAAACATAACTAGATCATTTAAGATAGCAAATGCATGACTTCCTTTGATAGGAACATTACGAATAATCTTATAACCCGTCTTATTTAATGTAACAAGTGGAAAATCAGAATAATAATAAATATTTGTGTCTTTAGAAGTGACATTTAAAGCATAACAATCGCTTATGAATGGAACTTTTCTCCCTGTTTGAATGACAAAATCGACGTAATCAAATGTTTGGACTCCTTCATTATCATAACATCTTAAACCTGAATCCATATTTTCATTGAAATAACTTACCCATATATCAGAATCCTTTGTCGTTTGCACATCTTGAATTGCATCCGAACGTTTTTAACACATTTCCGTGAACATCAAATAAGGTACCGTTCCTTAAATACCCCTCTTCCTTGTCGGTTCTTGCACTAACCAATAACCAATTCTCCTCAAGAGGTTGAACAAAATCAAATGCTTCCAATACCGAAGGGAGTTCTATTTTATTTATTTTTCCATTTACAACATGAAATACCTTATGCAAGTACCTTCCTTGTACTTTCTGTTCTGTTAATAAAACAATATTTCCGTCAAAATCGACGCTAATTCTATAATCATCCTGTGCACCAGCAATATGTCTAACGTTTATATAATGGCTAGCTTTTATGTCATTCATTTTTGTTCCTCCTAAAAATCATAACCAACACTTGTTAAACATAAGCACCCGTTAGAGCAATAACAGAAAGGCATTTAATCTTTCTTTTTCCAAGACATTAAATCAGAAAAAGCCAATCCAAATGATACACCAAAAGGAATACCTAAATTCCAAACATCCATTTCCGAACGACTAAAAAAATAATCAATAAGAAAGTGTCCAACACTTAAAGGAATAAACCAAATAATAAACGTAAAAAGCCTTTTTCTTATTTGAATCCAATTTAACTTCCTTGTATTCGCAATAACTAAAGAGATGGATAACAAACCATATAGAAGAAGATAAATTACATATCCTATAATAAATTTAAGAGAAAGCGAAGTATCAATATCCTTATATATTATAAATATCGTAAGTATAGTTCCTGCCAAAAATACAATAAACAAAATTAAGTTTAACGAAATATATTTCTTCATCTTTTACCTCTTACCTTCAAAGTCATGATGCCTTTTGACTATCTCAAAATATCCGAACTTATGCATTGGTAACTCGTTCCTTGTTTAACTAGCCTGCTCCGTTAGCAGAATAAGCGACTGTTCTTGTTGAACAATCGCACCAGTTACTTTAAGTAGATTATTTCACAATAATAGTAAG
>NZ_JBPXRO010000086.1:0-1558 GCF_051842875.1 Neobacillus sp. C211 | reverse complement strand
GGTTAAGTTAGAAAGGGCGCACGGTGAATGCCTTGGCACTAGGAGCCGATGAAGGACGGGACTAACACCGATATGCTTCGGGGAGCTGTAAGTAAGCTTTGATCCGGAGATTTCCGAATGGGGGAACCCACTGTTCGTAATGGAACAGTATCTTTACCTGAATACATAGGGTATGGAAGGCATACCCGGGGAACTGAAACATCTAAGTACCCGGAGGAAGAGAAAGCAAACGCGATTCCCTGAGTAGCGGCGAGCGAAACGGGACATAGCCCAAACCAAGAGGCTTGCCTCTTGGGGTTGTAGGACACTCAACATGGAGTTACAAAGGAACGGGGTAGATGAAGCGATCTGGAAAGGTCCGTCATAGAAGGTAAAAACCCTGTAGTCGAAACTTCGTTCCCTCCTGAGTGGATCCTGAGTACGGCCGGACACGAGAAATCCGGTCGGAAGCAGGGAGGACCATCTCCCAAGGCTAAATACTCCCTAGTGACCGATAGTGAACCAGTACCGTGAGGGAAAGGTGAAAAGCACCCCGGAAGGGGAGTGAAATAGTTCCTGAAACCGTGTGCCTACAAGTAGTTAGAGCCCGTTAATGGGTGATAGCGTGCCTTTTGTAGAATGAACCGGCGAGTTACGATCCCATGCAAGGTTAAGTTGAAGAGACGGAGCCGCAGCGAAAGCGAGTCTGAATAGGGCGTATGAGTATGTGGTCGTAGACCCGAAACCAGGTGATCTACCCATGTCCAGGGTGAAGTCCAGGTAACACTGGATGGAGGCCCGAACCCACGCACGTTGAAAAGTGCGGGGATGAGGTGTGGGTAGCGGAGAAATTCCAATCGAACTTGGAGATAGCTGGTTCTCTCCGAAATAGCTTTAGGGCTAGCCTCACGTAGTAAGAGTCTTGGAGGTAGAGCACTGTTTGGACTAGGGGCCCTCATCGGGTTACCGAATTCAGACAAACTCCGAATGCCAAAGACTTATCCGTGGGAGTCAGACTGCGAGTGATAAGATCCGTAGTCAAAAGGGAAACAGCCCAGACCACCAGCTAAGGTCCCAAAGTATACGTTAAGTGGAAAAGGATGTGGAGTTGTTTAGACAACCAGGATGTTGGCTTAGAAGCAGCCACCATTTAAAGAGTGCGTAATAGCTCACTGGTCGAATGACTCTGCGCCGAAAATGTACCGGGGCTAAACGTATCACCGAAGCTGTGGATTGACATCTTAGATGTCAGTGGTAGGAGAGCGTTCTAAGGGCGTTGAAGCTAGACCGTAAGGACTGGTGGAGCGCTTAGAAGTGAGAATGCCGGTATGAGTAGCGAAAGATGAGTGAGAATCTCATCCACCGAATGCCTAAGGTTTCCTGAGGAAGGCTCGTCCGCTCAGGGTTAGTCGGGACCTAAGCCGAGGCCGAAAGGCGTAGGCGATGGACAACAGGTTGATATTCCTGTACCACCTCTTTATCGTTTGAGCAATGGGGGGACGCAGGAGGATAGGGTAAGCGCGCTGTTGGATATGCGCGTCTAAGCAGTTAGGCTGAGAAGTAGGCAAATCCGCTTCTC
>NZ_JBPXRO010000085.1:0-1602 GCF_051842875.1 Neobacillus sp. C211 | reverse complement strand
TGTGTGAAATGTTTCTGGCTTAAATTGAGATTGGTCACAATACTCAGGTAAAGACCAGACAGTTCCTTTCGGAACTGAAGGATTATATCGAAGAATCAAATGACGGGGTAACGCCCTGAAGGGTTCTCTCTAAGTCGAATAGCACTAGATTTAGTAAGAATGATAGTGTTATAAGCTCGGCGAAAAGGCGTGAGAAATTACCGTAGCAGTTCGGCTGCCGAAAGCCTACTCGATGGAGTGGTGTAGTTCATGATGCTTGAGTTGAATGAATATGGTGAGGATGTAAATAAACCTAAAAGTAAAAGGTAAAGCTGACGAACTTCTGAAAGTACGGGTCTATACCTGCAATACATAGAAATGTGTATATCACCAAATTGTGAGGTTAGCCGTGGGTGAGTAAGAATAGCTAATATAAAAATCCATGATACGTTACAGGCGTATGAGTGCTAACAGGCTTAAAGGAAGCACCTAAGTTCATTCCATAATAGATATAATTCAACATTGTAAGCTGATAACGTGGAGGGCTTACTCCTTAAGAAGCGTTGACAAGGAAAGCAATAATGATATTAGTTACTGTATAACTTTTCTTTGTATCAGTGAAAGTGGTGGCACAGTACCAATGAAATGTCTAATCCACATGGAGGGATAGCCACTAGACTAATTAAAAATCATTCAACCATGTAATGCAGATTTTTATCGATTAATAAGGTTCTTGTGAGACTAAAAGAGGTTTAACTCCGAAAGGAGTCACCGACTTATTGAAACGGAAGAAACTGAGGCACAATGAGTATTATAACTTACAGGAATGCTTTGACTCTCTGTATGCTCAAAGTGTCAATGGTGAAAAGTTTTATGGATTAATAGAATTGATGAGTTCTAATGAAAATATTCGTCTTGCCTACCGAAATATCAAAAGAAATACAGGTAGTAAGACGGCAGGTACAGATAATCTTACGATTAAAGATATGTGTCATTTATTGGTGGAAGATGTAATAAGCACGGTTCAAATCATGTTTAAAAACTACGAACCTCATATGGTTAGAAGAGTGTTTATTGACAAAGGGAATGGAAAACTTAGACCCCTAGGGATTCCCACCATCTGGGATAGAATTTTCCAACAGTGTATTCTACAAGTATTGGAGCCCATTTTTGAAGCAAAATTCCATAAACATAGCTATGGATTTCGTCCAAATAGAAGCACCCATCATGCCAAAGCAAGATTCGAATTCCTTGTCAATCAAGCTGGGCTACATCATTGTGTGGATGTCGATATAAAGGGTTTCTTTGATAATGTGAATCACGGAAAGCTTTTGAAACAGCTTTGGACATTGGGGATAAAGGATAAAGTATTACTCTCAATTATCTCTAGACTATTAAAAGCGGAGATTGATGGAGAAGGAATACCAGCCAAAGGAACACCGCAAGGTGGAATATTATCACCCCTTTTATCAAATGTCGTTCTCAATGAACTTGATTGGTGGATCAGTAATCAGTGGGAAACATTCGAAAGCAACTTTAAATATAGGACCAGTGGAATCAAGTACCAGGGACTTAAAAAATCTGGATTAAAAGAATGCTTTATCGTTCGTTATGCGGACGATT
>NZ_JBPXRO010000084.1:0-1799 GCF_051842875.1 Neobacillus sp. C211 | reverse complement strand
ACTTACTATTATTGTGAAATAATCTACTTAAAGTAACGGGTGCGTAAGTTCAAGAAGTAACCATATATTAAAATCATCTTAAAATAGGAGTATCCATAATGATAGTAAAAATTGAATTTACATATGAAGAAGACACTGAATATATAGAGTGTCCTTCAAAAGTTGGAAGAAATATTCGACAACTTCAAAGGGATTTTGATAGATGGATATATAATAGAAAAAATGATCATCCTTATTGGGTGGTTGCTCATGTTGATGAAGAAGGAAAAATATACTACGGAGTTAGTTTTAATGCAGATGCATTCGTTTATTAGCTAAATAATGTAAGATTTAAGAAAGGTAAACAAGTTGCAAGATTAGTTGAAAAACCACTCAAAATACCGAAAAAGAAAATTAATTTTTAAATTCCTTCTTCAACTAACGGGTGCAAGAGTTAAAGACAGGGATCGCTGCGGCGATCCTTTTTCTGTGTGCCAGGCATGTTCATTAACTAGGCGGTGCAAGTCCGCTATGGGCGTTGGGATATGCGAACCATTAGCCGAAGGCAAGGGTGTCCGTGGTGACGCGGAATCTGAAGGAAGCCCTAGGCAAATCCTCGGTCTGAGGTACACGAATCACATTCGAGGTTTCCGTTTCAGGACGAATTTGCAGAACAAAACAAAGTCCAAAATATCTCCGGATGAAACGGGAATAAATGTGGCGGATATATGAGGAGAAAGTGAATGACCCTGGGAGGTCTCTTAATACCCAATACAGGAACCTACTTAGTGATAAGTAGCTGAATTAAGAGAAGTCAGCCGAAGTCATAGTATCAACCTTACGGTTGAGAAGGACGGAACGAAAGGAGCGACCATGTTAGAGCATTTTACAAAGGAGCTAAGACACAGCCAATCGTATGACTACAAGAGATGGAGATGGACGGAAACCAGCGAATTCTTTTGTAGAGTGGAGTTCCCTTTGTGCAAACTCAAGGACATGGAAACAATATGGAACCAAACAATGAATTAATTATGAGAATCATAAGTCGTGAAAATATGAACCAAGCCTTTCAAAAGGTCAAGAGAAATAAAGGGGCAGCAGGTGTCGATGAGAAAGATATAGAAGCAACCCGCCTTTATTTGAAAGAGCACGGTCAAGAAATAATCCGACTTATACAGGATGGAAAATATAAACCTCAAGCTGTCCGACGGGTAGAAATTCCAAAACCAAACGGTGGAAAACGAAATCTTGGAATCCCTACAGTAACTGACCGAGTTATCCAACAAGCAATTATCCAAATACTAACACCAATGTTTGAGAAACAATTTAGTCCATATAGTTTTGGGTTCAGACCCAATAAAAGTGCACATCAAGCTATTGAGCAAGCAAGATTATACATCGAAGAGGGAAATGAATATGTAGTAGATATGGACTTGGAAAAGTTCTTTGACAAAGTGCAACATGACAAATTAATGTCAATCGTTTCTAAGACTATCACTGACAAACCAACATTAAAACTAATTCGTCGGTACCTACAAGCGGGGGTCATGGAAAATGGGGTTGTGTCTGTAAATAAAGAAGGTACTCCGCATGGAGGTCCACTTAGTCCGCTACTAAGCAATATCATCTTAAATGAACTTGATAAAGAACTGGAAAAACGAGGACATAAATTTGTACGCTATGCCGATGACTGTGTGCCACGAAAACTGGCGAGGTGTGCCTGAAAGGCACAATCAACTAGTTGTGCTGCACTCAAGATGAGAGTAGGCCTCTCGCAATCGCTATACAGGTAGAGGTTGCAAACCACCTTAAGGTGCTTA
>NZ_JBPXRO010000083.1:0-1815 GCF_051842875.1 Neobacillus sp. C211 | reverse complement strand
TAGCATTCCTGTAGTTCGTTATTTTTCGAGTTTGAAAAAAATAGGGCTCCTCAGTAAGATATGAGTATAGACACCACTCTAACTCACAACTTTAGGAGGAACCCTACTATGAAGTTTAAAATGCAAAACAAACAAAATCAACTAATAGAAAGAATTTCCGTTAAACATCTCGTTGTTGGTGTGGACATTGCTCAACAATTACATGTAGCACGAGCTGTTAATTTCCGTGGAATTGTTGTCGGAGATCCACTTACATTCAAAAATAATGAAGAGGGATTTGCAAGTTTAATAAAATGGATTAAAAATCTTCAAAGATTAAATAACCTAGATGAAATTATAGTTGGGATGGAACCAACTGGACACTACTGGATCAATCTTTCAAAATGGCTTTCTAAACAAGCTATTGAAGTAGTAACGGTAAATCCACATTTAGTAAAAAAGAATAAAGAAAATCGTGATAATACTCAATCAAAAAGTGATAAAAAAGATGCTTTAGTAATCGCTGATATGGTGAAGAACGGTTACTACTCTGAGGTTAGGTACACATCAGAACCGTTCGAAAAACTAAGGGTTCTTATGTCTAACCGTGATGTAGTCGTTAAACGACTTGTTAGCTCTATTAATCAATTAAATCGGTGGGTAGATATTGTGTTTCCAGAACTCCGACAGGTGTTTAAAGATATTAAGGCTAAAGGGGCAATCGCAACCCTTCGTCTATTTCCATCTCCCCTAGAATTGGTTAATTTACAGCCTCATGAGGTTATAGCAGGTTGGAAATCAATAATGAAGAGACAACCTGGGTTAAAAAAGGCCCTTTTACTTCTTCAAGTAGCCAAGAAATCTGTGGGCACAAGACAAGCACTTGATGCTTATAAATTTCATTTGGAACAGTTATTAGAAGAATATGATTTAGCTGTAAAACAACTCGAAAGAGTTGAGGAACAAGTTACTGATGCATTGAATAAAATCCCTTTCGCTAAGAAATTACTTACCATTAAGGGAATTAGTGAAATTTCCTTAGCTGGCATATTAGGTGAAGCTGGTGATTTAAGTGGTTTTTCTCACGGAAATTCTTTACTTCGCCATGCAGGATTGCACCTAGCTGAGGCAAGTTCAGGTAAGTGGAAAGGTCAAATCGTCATTTCTAAACGTGGAAGATCGAGATTACGGCGGTTCCTCTACCTAGCGACAATGAGCCTTGTGATGAACAACCCAGAATTCAAAGCATTACATTCCCATAATGTTAAAGTGAAAAAAATGAAGAAAATGAAATCGATTATGAAGTTACTTGGTAAGCTAGCTAGGATTTTTGTAGGTATATCTCGACGAAATGAAACCTATTGTCCTGATAAACTTCAACCATTATCACCTATGGCAGCCTAATCACTTAGAGAATCGAATATAATTCATCCCCTTTTATGATAGAAATATATAATATAGCAGACTTGTATAAACCGAATGTTGGCTTATTCGTAGGATTTCAAATATGTACGGAGTACCAGATTTCTTCAACATAAGGGCACAGACCCATCAGTTTAGCAAAACTGGCCTCCACCCCTTGGATAGGCATGACGAAGGAATGATAGGGCGATTGACCCGTTGAGACATGGGAGGGAAAGCCTCCAGGGGCGGCGTGGAGAATGTACATCATATGGTAAAATATGGAGTATGAATTCACTCCTTTATTTCACTATGCCTTCACGAAGCCAAAATGATCTGAACTCATTTCGAGTAACCTTTAACCCTAATTAAAGGGGTGTGAAATCCTGCGAATAAGCGAGCATTCGAGAGAAAATCGTATTAAACTGAGGGAGT
>NZ_JBPXRO010000082.1:0-2522 GCF_051842875.1 Neobacillus sp. C211 | reverse complement strand
TCTATCAGACATTGGTCTATAAAAGACCAAGTTGAGAAGATAAATCAAACTCTTAGAGGTCATTACAATTACTATGGTATGGCTGGCAATCTTCGATCAATAGCAAAAGTCTATAATATTACGGAACGTTATTGGAGAAGAATGTTAAGTAGTAGAAGCCAAAAGAGCTATATAACGTGGGAAAAGTTCAATAAGATTAAGTCGATTTTTCCTCTAGTGCTTCCTAAACTTTCAATTCCATTTTCGGAATTAAAGATGTACGCGAAACTGTGAAGCAATTTCTGAAGAGCCCGGTGCGGGAAATCCGCACGCCGGGTTCTGTGGGGATTTGAGTCGCCAATTGGGCGACCTTTCTACCCGGAGGGAGGAACACAATCTACCGTAAGGTAGAAAGGTTCCCTTCTACTCGACTAGTGGAACAAGCACCAATGTTCCATTGCAACTTTTTATAAAAAAATTCCTAGATGTATATCCTATAAAAGAACTTAATTTTGTGTTAGAGATTGGGATGTATTCTATGTGGTTTCTTTATGTATCCATTGTTGTGTTTAACCTGGTTGCTTTCCTAATGAAAAAAAATTTACCACCTATTGAATATTACGCCAGCATTTTTTGGGGCTTATTTACTTCCGAGCTAGCTGATAGATTTACGGATAAATATAATATGTACGGATTTTTCGAACCGTATTTTGTTGAGGCAAAGACCTTACTTGTTATTTTAGGGATATATCCAGCTGTAACTATGCTTATTATTAATTGGTATCCCTTTAATCGTCCATTAATTAATAAGGTTATGTATATATTATTTTGGTCTGTTTTTTCTACCTTCTACGAATGGTTATCACTTCAAATGGGATTCTTATATCATGAGAAATGGAGTATGTGGTTTTCAGCTATTTCTTATCCTTTTTTATATGGGCTGTTATTCGGTAATTTAAAATTTATTCGCTGGTTAGAGTATAAAAAAAGGGTGTAAAATCAATTTAGATTTTTAAGTGCCGTTTGTCACAAAGGAAGAACAAATAGAAATGGAGGAAAATTAATATGACACACCCCGTATTAAAATTGTACAACTACCTCGTTTGGGCAAATGGTGTTATAATGGACCATTTGAGAGAACTTCCACAGGATATTTATCATCAGGATATTCAGAGTGGTTTTTCTTCGGTATCAAAGGTGTTGTCTCACATTTTTCTCACAGATTATACTTGGTTTGACATTATCTCAGGTAAAAGTATGAATGAAGCAATGGCGACCACGAATCAATTAAGAGAACAGGTGGAAATGAAAAGTATTAAGGAAATGAAAGAAATATTTCTAGACTTATCCGAACGATACAAAGCGCTTCTGGACAGTCAAAAAGATATTGAAAAGTTGATTGTAGTTGATAACCCATATGTTGGGTTACTTGAAACTTCTATTTCTGAGACAGTACTGCACGTTGTCACTCACGGTTCCTATCACCGTGGCAATATAGCTACTATGTTGCGACAACTGGGGCACACCTCCGTTATGCAAGACTTTGGGCTTTACCTCTATCAAAATAGGACAGAGTAACCCAGCACCAATCCCCCTTTAAATGATTTATTCAAATATAGGGGGAAATAATTTTGCAGGGTACTGTTCCTTTGGAGAGATTGTGAAAAATTGCACTTAAAGTAGAGGGTGCTTTAGTTTAACAACAAATGGGCTGTTTCGGCAGTCTTTTTTCTTCAATAAAAGGGGTGAGAATTTTGACAGTACATCATTATATAGCTTCAAATAGGGAGATTCCAACTGGTGATTTTAGACAAAACCCTAAGCAGATTGAGAATATGATTATTTATGAGACAGAAGATGACCTTTTGGGCATAACAGTATGGGACTTAGAAGGTTATGATGAAATAAGAGGGAAATTTTCCAATCCTTTTGTATATCATCTTGATTGTCGTAATACTAGAAAATGTTATAGCGATTTATTTAAGTATATAAATGAAAATCTTTCCGACGGTGAAAGTATAGAATTATATACTTGCTTGGATGGAGATGAACTGAAAGAAAAAAACGATATACTAAATGTTGTTGTTAACTTAAAAACAAAGCATTTCATTAATGATATAGGAAATTTTAGGTTGAACGAAAAACGCTTATTTGATGAATTAAGTGAACGGTTTTCATTTAGAGAGATGCAGTATGTAGTGGTAACTAAATAACAATACTTCTATTTCTCTTATTGAGGCTAGTACAAACCTTTTGATTGGAGAAAATAGATTATGACACTTTTATATGTAGGAATTAGTTGCATTATTGTTGGATTCGGTTTAAGCTCACTTAGTTTTTATGAAGTTAAAGATGGTTTAAAATTTTTATTTGAAGAGCGAAGTAAGATAAACAAGGTAGCCTTTTTCTTTACAATATTTGAATATGTAACAGGGATATTTATGTTTGGAATACTACTCATATTGTTTGGCATATTTGCTATAATAATGAATTTTTTTTGATACATTGCGTGAGCGACTACAATACCAGCACGTTTCTTACCT
>NZ_JBPXRO010000081.1:0-2666 GCF_051842875.1 Neobacillus sp. C211 | reverse complement strand
CAGTTAGTTTAATAAGAAGACGGGCTCGCCGCAGCTAACCCGTTATTGAACATAAGCACCCGTTACTTTAAGTACATTTCTTCACAAACTTTTATCTTAAAAGAAAAAGTTGCCTTTAGAACGATTTCTCGTCCCACAACTTTTACTTTATCCACCTTTAGTTTTCATTTCTGTGGGCTAACGATGGATGTGACCACTTTTGTTTAGTCTGCTTGCTCCCCAAACTTCTTTCCGAACGCTTCCATCAGATCAATAATAGGAATGAATTCTTTCCCTTTTGAGGTTAATGAATACTCTACACGAGGAGGTACCTCTGGATATACATTGCGATTAATTAAACCATCACTTTCTAGCTCTCGAAGTTGCTTTGTAAGAGAACCTTGTGAAATATCCCATAAAAAAGCTTTGATTTCACTATAACGACGTTCTTTGGACTTTAAAAACCAAAGAATGAGATATTTCCAACGCCCTGAGAGTATGTTTTGGGTATAGGCAATGCCATAAACTTCTCTTTGTTCCTTTATACACTCTTTGTCAAATCCATCCTTACATATCCTAGACACCTTTTCACCAGCTTTCTACTGTTAAGTACAAAAAAATGTACTACGTCAATTATTATTGCCTACTTCAAAAAGATGAGAAATCATTTTATTCTAGTATGTGTAACAGAAATACTCAATACGTTTTTATTATCTAATGAATATATATTTACGGTTGATAAACATATGATTTTGTAACTTTAAGCAGACTAATTCTTTTATATAAAAATTCTTTAGGAGGAACAATAATGAGATTTGGAATTATAGGTGCAGGACCAATTGGGTCAATTATTTCTAAAAAATTAGTTAAGAATGGACATGATGTCAAAATTGCAGATGCACGAGGAATTGAACGTTTAGAAGGAAAAGAGCTTGCTGGAACACCCGTGCGTGTAGAGGATGTAATTACAAATATTGATGTACTTATAATATCTATCCCTTTACACGCACTGCCAAGCATTCGGAACATTATCAATCAAGTCGGGGAGAAAGCAATCATTGTAGATACTTCAAATTATTATCCATATAGAGACGGCAAAATTGAAGAAATCGAGAACGGGATGGTTGAAAGTGTGTGGGTTTCAAATCAATTAGGCAGACCTGTCATTAAAGCTTTCAACAACTTATTAGCCTATACTTTAGAAAATGAAGGAACATCCGAAGATTCTAGTGGACGAATTGCGATGGCAGTTTCTGGTAATGACTCATCACAAAAACAAGTAGTCATGGACGTAGTAAACGAGCTAGGCTTCGACACAGTAGATAGTGGTTCTTTAAGTAACTCTTGGAGACAACAGCCAGGAACTCCTGCTTACTGCACAGAGCTAACAAAAGATGAGCTCACGAAAGCATTGAAAAAGGCAAATAAAGAAAAAGCACCATTACTACGGGACAAGGTGATGGAAAGGTTCGCAGAGCTCCATGCTGAAAAAAAAGAAGTTGAAATTTCACATAAAGATATTGTGAATTTAAACAGAGAAATATACAATTCATAAAACAAAAGGTGCACTCGTTAGAGGCACCTTTTTTTATATCAATATATCCCATAAAGTTGTAAAGGTATGTCTTACCTTTTTCCGCAAAACAACCCCAAATAATGTTAGTAATTCTGAGAGCTTACAAAGGTCTTTCCAGGACGATCTCAATTTTTTCAAAAAACAGAATCTAAGTATGTTTGTGTTTAAAATCCCTCTACCACTAACCTGCTTACTTTAGTTGAACAAGAAAAAAGCCTTACTCCTTATTGAAGTAAAGCACCCGTTACTTTAAGTACAATCCTTCACAATGTCTTTGAAAAGTTGTATTTGAATCATTTTAAGGTCAAAAATTATTGGGTCCGAAAGGATTTTCTGGTGGGTATTCCTCTAACTTATCAGCTGTTCTTTCATCTGGTGAAGTCGCCCCAGATTTTTTGTCAAAATAAATGGCTATTCCAACCAATATAATGATAGGTGTAAATATATAAATCCAAATCATCATAACACCTCCAAACTAACCAACGAATTACTTATATTATATTACAAATTTAACTTTTTTTTACAATACTTTTAAACAAAACTGCCCCGTTACTTGAAGAAGAAAAAGCGATCCCTCGCTATTGAAGAACCGCACCCGTTAGCTTAAGAAGGAACTTAGAATCGGAGGTAATAACAATAATAATATTGAACTGGAAATAAGCAATTTTGATACTTTTTTGGGGAGTTTTTCTCTACCTTTACCTTTGTACCATCCACTAAACTGCAATTTATTCCTATATAGAACCAAAAATAAAATAAGAATCGCTGTTAGTCCCATCCAGCCATAAGTATTGGTATCAGTCCCTAATTTTGAGTAGACATACTTTATAAAGGCACTTAAAATTCCTCCGAAAAATACAAATATGAAAGCTATTCGTATTAACTCCAAAAGTACCTTCATTAGTACCACTCTCCACCTTTATAATTTATTTTAATTTTACCATATTTCCCCATCACTTTGTTAAACTAAACTGCCCGTTACTTGAATAAGAAAATGCCTTACCCCTATTGAAGTAAAGCACCCTTTAGTTTAAGTACATTTCTTCACAATAATCTTTTTAAGTATTTGGTTTAATTATTAAAACACCATCCAAATTAACTAAAAAAACAG
>NZ_JBPXRO010000080.1:0-2786 GCF_051842875.1 Neobacillus sp. C211 | reverse complement strand
TACTTATAACTTTATGGGGCCTTAGCTCAGCTGGGAGAGCGCCTGCTTTGCACGCAGGAGGTCAGCGGTTCGATCCCGCTAGGCTCCACTTATTCGGAGGAATACCCAAGTTTGGCTGAAGGGATCGGTCTTGAAAACCGACAGGCGGGTCATACCGCGCGGGGGTTCGAATCCCTCTTCCTCCTCCATATTTTTTATTAAAATAAATAATTTCTATTGTCGCGGGGTGGAGCAACGAGCATTGCTTCATGAATAATCTGCGAGTTGTATCAATCGAGCTGCTGCTTGCATATGCTTTCTGAGATTGATACAGTCCATGGAACATTGAGCATGGAAAAAACTTTATAATTTCTATTGTCGCGGGGTGGAGCAGTCTGGTAGCTCGTCGGGCTCATAACCCGAAGGTCGCAGGTTCAAATCCTGTCCCCGCAATATGGTCCGGTAGTTCAGTTGGTTAGAATGCCTGCCTGTCACGCAGGAGGTCGCGGGTTCGAGTCCCGTCCGGACCGCCATTTTTATCCCAGTAGGTTAACTACTGTTATTATAGATTTTTTTTTTTTTAGAAAAATATATATTCTAGGCTCAGTAGCTCAGTCAGTAGAGCAGATTGCGTACATCACTGAAAAACATCTGCGGCAATCTGCGAGAAAGTACATGAGTTCTTTCGAGCAAAGGACGTGCAGAATTAGGTTTAGGAAATCATCCTAATTACGGCTCAGTAGCTCAGTCGGTAGAGCAAAGGACTGAAAATCCTTGTGTCGGCGGTTCGATTCCGTCCTGAGCCATCGTTAAATTTAGAACACTATTAGTCTTATATGGAGGGGTAGCGAAGTGGCTAAACGCGGCGGACTGTAAATCCGCTCCCTCAGGGTTCGGCGGTTCGAATCCGTCCCCCTCCACCATAGTAGTTAGGCAGCATAGCCAAGTGGTAAGGCAGAGGTCTGCAAAACCTTTATCCCCGGTTCAAATCCGGGTGTTGCCTCCAAATTTTTAATGCGGGTGTAGTTTAGTGGTAAAACCTCAGCCTTCCAAGCTGATGATGAGAGTTCGATTCTCTTCACCCGCTCCAAATTGGGCCTATAGCTCAGCTGGTTAGAGCGCACGCCTGATAAGCGTGAGGTCGATGGTTCGAGTCCATTTAGGCCCACTATACTAATTTATATTTTATTATTCCGCAGTAGCTCAGTGGTAGAGCTATCGGCTGTTAACCGATCGGTCGTAGGTTCGAGTCCTACCTGCGGAGCCATTTTTTTAAACCGAAGGGACGGTTCGCTTGTTCCTTTTTTATAAAAACCACCTTTTAAAAAAGATTTTATTTTTTAAAGGTGGTTTTTCTGCGTCTAATAGAGATAAAATTCCTACAGTTAGGAACTAAATACATAATTACGGATACTTACAACATAATTACAGACACTTACTACATATTTAATAAAATTTACGACATTTGCTGGATAAAAATTAGGAATTCATTTAAGCATAAGATATTTCCTACCTAATTTTGGTGACTTATACCGCCGCAGTAATAGGTATAGGCACGAATCCTGGTTCCTTTTTAAAAGTGTCATGTTGAGGACAGTTTTCGACATTCTTCACAGGCATTTGGAGTACTAAATCTAGTAATGGAGCGGTCTGAGGCTGCTTTTAATCAAACGTTTGGATAGTATCAAAAAGCCGTGATTTTCATAGAATCATGGAGGTTTGGGAGAAACTGATCTGTTTTTGTAGAAAGGTGGGTTATTTCCTGCGGAATGTTCAAACGCATCTCGACAATCTACATGCAAGAGTTGTAAGGGAATTTCTTTTATTTCAGTACTTCCAGCTATCTCAATCAAACGTTTGATTAGTTAGGATACTTGGGAGAAAAGGGGGAAATTTGTCAGTTCATAAAGACCCGAGGACGGTTCTTGGAGGTTGTGGGAACCATCGCTGAGGACATTGAAACTTCCTGAAGCATTATTTCTGCTGCTTAGCTATGAAAAGGTGCTTTCTTAATTCAGGTGCCAGTCGCCGAGCGATAAAGATATAAAAACCATGCTGCTTTTTACCAGCATGGTTTTTATACTATGGTTGGGAGTATTATTCCTCGAACGCTTCCATCAATTCCCGTAAATCTTTGATGGCTAGTTTTACACTCTCTTTTTTATTTTCATGCACTCCAGTTCCTAATAATTCATCGTGTTGAGGGAAGGAATTATTCGCTAAGCTTTTGTAGCCCTCTGGAACTGTGAATATTTCTACAGTGAGCGTAAATCCCAGGCTTATATAGATTTTTATAATTTCTAGTTCTTCATTTTTAACTTTTGTTACAATTCTCATATGATAATCATCTCCAGATAGAAAGCAATCAGATTCATAGATTTAGATTTTATATATTTATATTTACTTAAACTAGTATACGCTTAAATCCTACCCTATTTCCAGTGCCTATTAGGCCATGATATTTGTTGAAGACTGAAAGTGGCCAGGGTTTTGGTTGTTTATTTAAAAAGATAAGATATTGTTATCTTAAGAAATAGTTTTAAGGAAGTGAATTTTCCTTAAAAGAGAAAAACTTTCTGTTGCATTTGTAAATTGGAGATGTTATGATAGCTAAGTTGCTTTTAACGGCGGTTTTAATAGTTAAAAGTGAAAACAAAAAAGTTATATTATTATATTGACATACTAATTGAGATTTGATATAATGATAAATGTCGCTTCTGACATGATAGATTGTTCTTTGAAAACTAAACAAACAAAAACGTTCAAACAAACAAAAAATATCGTGTTTCTTCTATTATAATATGGAA
>NZ_JBPXRO010000079.1:0-3035 GCF_051842875.1 Neobacillus sp. C211 | reverse complement strand
ACTTCATTGGTACTACGCTGCTATCCGACTCCCTACACAGTAAGAAAACTGATAGCCATAGCCATCCCATCTTTAACATAAGCACCCGTTACTTTAAGTACAATTATTCACCATCACAGCTATTGAAGTAATTGTTTAATTATTACAAGGAATCAAATGATTTAGCATTACTAATTCGATAAGCAATTAAATAGATAATAATGTAAATTGGAAAGGAATAAAAAACACTCCATTTTACAGTAGTATAAAATCCAATCCATTCAAATAAAGGTTCACCTATAAAAGAAGTCAATGCGGAATAAATAACAGCTTTAAATAAGGGATTTAGAGTTGGCTTAAATTGTAGCCAAAGCATAAGCGTTACAGGAATTAAAGTAAAATCCCAAGGTAAAAATGTTGGAATGGTAGGCAATACTCTCCCAGAATAATGCCAGAGCCCAAAAACAAGTCCTAAAAAATCAAACCAAGAAGCTACACTTAATCCAAAACCTCCAGCTAAAAGCAATCTTGCTTCACTTCCACGCTTTCGCAGTATTATCCATACAAGCCAAGGAATGATTGATAAGGCTACTGAAAGCCAAAATTCCCATCGCCATAACGTATTTTCAATCCAATAGTTTAGATAATCCACTTCGACTTGATGAATTCTTTGAAAAAACTTATCAGAACTTATAATTTCTTCTTTTCTAATCAGTGGGTCATTTTAAATCCACCTTAAAAAATAATATAACCCCAGTATTCCCCATCCTTGTTCAACTATCCTCCCTCTATATAGAAAGGAAAATCTCTCGATTTCTCGCATTCTCTCCAAATTACGTGGTAGTTTGTTTTAATATTCATTTGAGTATTGGAATAATGGTGTATTCAAGGATAATTTTGGGAACAAAGTGAAAAAGCGACTGATAGTTGTTTTACTGACTAATCCGTGCTTCGAATGTTTAAAACAATCAACCTACTAAATAATTTCAATTAAAAAAAATAAATTAAGCTGCTACCTGTAAATCAGACATATGAGGAATGTCCCTTAACATGCGTTCTTCACTAAATTCACACTGCTTTTTACCGATCGTAAACAGAATACGTATGAGCTTATTACATATTGCAATTAGAGATTGCATCTTCTTCAAAGGATTATTTTGACGCTTTGTAAAATACTCATGTAATGCTTTAAATGCAGTATTTTTAGCGACCAAAGGCATTGCAACTCGAAAGATGAGAGCTCTTAATGTCTTCCTGCCTCTCTTTGTAATTTTTGTTTGACCTTTGTGCTTTCCAGAAGTATTCTCATTAAGACTAAGCCCAGCTAGTTTGATAATCTGCCTTGGGTGGGAATAGTTACTAAGGTCTCCTACCTCGGAAAAAAAGCCTGCAACCGTGTCTTTCCCTATTCCCTTAATAGCCAACATTTGTTCAACACCAGGAATTTGATCAAGAAGTTTATCTATGTTAGATTCCAGTTCTTCGAACTTTTCATTTATTAGTTCATATTTGTCTATTAACGTGCGAAGCTCTAACTTAGCCATATCAGAACCTTCCCGAATGCCAATTGAAGCAAATGCAACCTTTTTTAGTTCTTTTATTTTACTGAGTCCCACTGCACGTTTAACAGCTTTTCGAAGATGTACTAGTATTTCTTGTTCAGAGAAATTTACTATCTCATGTGGCAATAAATTCAGTTTTAATAATTTAAAGCAGCCTTACCTTCCCATTTTTTAAACACGGTTAGGAATTCTGGGAAGTATCGGTCTATCCAATTATGGATTTGCCCTTGAACTGCTTGATGATCAACAGATAGGAGATCACGTATTTTTCTAGCCAGACGAAGTTCCGCATATACTCCTTGTGGAATATTAGGTTCAGCATATCTCCCATCTTTGACCAACTGTGCGATAACTCTAGCATCCTTTACATCATTTTTAGTTGGAGAATTATCATCTAACTCTTTACTTTTCTTCACATGCATAGGATTTACGACAACAAACTTAATATTTTGTTCCTTAAGGAAGTGAGCGAGATTAAGCCAATAATGACCTGTCGGCTCCATTCCTACGATTACTTTTTGCATTTTGTTTTGATCCATTAACTTTTTAATCCACTCTATGAAACAGTTAAAGCTAGAATTTGTATTTTCGAAGTAAAAGGGTGCCGAAAACTCTAAACCTCTAAAGTCTTGGGCTCTTGCCACATGCTTGTATTTAGCAATATCAACACCTATAATTAATGTTTGAGAAGTAATTTGAGCAATCTTTTCATTTTGGTTATAATTCATTTAAATAGCCTCCTGGTATTTGTGATTGTTGTCCTTTTTGCCTGCAAGCTTTGGAAACTCATATCATACCAAGGGGCTTTTTTATGTTCAAACCTCATATTTCTTCATTACAGGAATGCTGTCCGTTAGCTGAAAAAGTGTTTATGAATGTCATTAAAACATCCCAGTGTCTGTTTCTCTTCTATTTGGAAAACTTTCCTTAGCTATATCCTCAAGATGAAGTGTTCCGTGAATTCCATTGACTTTTTTCTTATCGACCATTTTTGAGTAAAATCTTTTATAGAAATCAGTACCCTCAAGGTTTGGGAAATCACTTACAAATGCAATATAATTACCATTCGGAAAAAGAATATCAAAAAGTTCAATGTCCACTTCATAAATTTCAAACATACTGTTAATCGCACCGTCAATTACTTGAACATTTTTTTCATAAAATTCTCCTTATAAAGTGGTTATCACAATAAATTCAACTGTAAAGAAGGTATTTCCTTATTCTACTAGCCTGCCACGTTAGCACAATAAGAAAATGTGATCGCCGCAGCCATCCCATCTTTAACATAAGCACCCTTTAGTTGAAGGAGGTGGATTGTTAGGTTTTAGGGTGAAGTCGATTATCAAACATTCCGTATTTTACAATAACAAATCATAATGTTTTTAATTTTTTACACAACTTTAACATCAATAATTATACGAATAATGGTATAATTATTGAAAAGGCTTACAATCATTGGAGTTTGAGGTGAATAAAAAATGGATTTCTATGAAA
>NZ_JBPXRO010000078.1:0-3079 GCF_051842875.1 Neobacillus sp. C211 | reverse complement strand
AATAAAGTATTAGAAGTAGACCTGTCGGGATTGATTAAGCGATGATGTGTTGTAAATGAAAATAAGTGAAATAATCTACACAAGTCAATTACGGCTTATGGGTTGAGTATTTTCATAATTTCATTTTTGGAAAGGGTCTTATTCCACTAACGGGTGCACTACTTCAATAGGGGTAAAGCATTTTTTTGAAATAGTAGGGTAGGTTTATTGTTAAAGAAATATAATCATAGCAAATGGATGGGGCGTAATTATGGTAGGGAGCAGTTGTATGCATTTTAACATGAAAGAAGCTATAGAGATGCTAGAGCGTACACCACAAACACTGGAGTATTTTTTATCTGGTTTATCGGAAGGATGGCTGCACTGTAATGAAGGTGAAGGAACTTGGAATGCTTTTGAAGTGATAGACCACCTCATTGAGGGAGAGAAAAATAATTGGATACCAAGGTTAGAATTTATTCTTCAGGAAGGTTGCAATCGACCATTTCCTCCATTTGATCGATATTCGCACTTAAACGAAAGGTCTCAAAGGTCGATTGACCAAAAGTTGCAGGAATTTAAAGCAATAAGAACGCAAAATATAAGTAAACTTAAGGCTCATATTGAACCTGAATTGCATCTCGAGTTGACAGGTTCACACCCTGTATTTGGCGCAGTCAAGATAAGAGAAATGCTTTCAACTTGGGTTGTTCATGATTTAACTCACATTGCCCAAATTGTAAGGGTAATGGCTGAGAGATACAGAGCGGACGTGGGTCCTTGGAAAGAATATTTAGGTATTTTGAAAAAGCAGGAGAATAAAGATTAAGTGTCAATATATAAGCGATTGATGATACCCCAAGCTTGGGAGCCTACGTTTGATTATTCATTAGGGAATATTTATGTCATCAATTATGAAGAGCCTTATCAAAGTATATAAAAAAATAAACTAATAAAGTCAGTCGGTATTGAGAGGAGGAAACTTAAAACTTTTGTTGCTCAACTAACGGGGTGCGTGTGCGGCCGAGCATAGGTCGTATCATATAGCGGGTGGGATTCCCGTCGAGTAAAGAACTAGCCATTCGCTCGTAGCGAGTCTTGGAGGACTAAAGGTAACTTTAGTCTTTAAGCGTAGACAGTTAGGTGGCGGGCCGAAAGCCAAATGGTTGAAGGGATTGAGCTCCATAATGTTAGTAAATCGAGAGGGATGATGCCTTACGCACAGCAGAAAGCTACATTTTATCTTTCGTTAAAGGCAAGAAGGGTAAAACCTCTCTGGAGTCAGAGACCTTGGCACGTTATACATTGATATGATACGGCAACTCGGGAGACCCTACCGGTCTTTTCTTTTTTTTAGAAGAGTATGGTGTACAAGCGATAACAAGCAAGGAAACCAAATGCAGATGTAGGGAGTCGGATAGCAGCGTAGTACCAATGAAGTTGGGTAATGCCGATGGAGGAAAGGCTAGCTACCAGTTATCACCCTTACTAGGGACACATTTACTACACACAGAGGTAGGTATAATAAATGGAAACAAAACTACTAAGGATAGCAGAATTAGCAAAATCAAATCCTAAATTGAAATTTACATCTCTTACACATTTATTAAATGAGCAATCACTATTTCAATGTCACCAGGAGCTACCTAACAAGAAGGCAACTGGGGTTAATGGTACAACTAAAGAGCAATATAGTGAAAATCTAAAAGAAAACATATAGAATTTATTAAATAGTCTTAAAAGCAAAAGTTATCGTCCTGTGCCAGTAAAGAGAATGTATATTCCAAAGCTTAATTCAAACAAGAAAAGACCATTGGGGATCCCGGAACATGAAGATAAGATTGTTCAAAGAGGCATTACGAAAATACTAAATACCATCTATGAAAATGATTTTCTAGACTGTTCATTTGGATTCCGTCCAAATCGCAACTGCCACGATGCTTTGAAAATACTTAACCACTATATTGAAAAGAGAACAGTAAATTATGTAGTAGATGTAGATATTAAAGGATTCTTTGACAACGTTGACCACACATGGATGATGGATTTCTTAAAACTGCGAATCGCCGACCCTAACCTACTAAGAAACATTGGTAGATTCCTTAAAGGTGGATACATGGAAGAAGGTAAGAAATATAAAACAGACAAAGGCACACCGCAAGGTGGAGTAATATCTCCGATATTAGCCAATGTATACCTCCATTATGTCCTTGACCTATGGTTTGAGAAAAGGGTTAGGAAACAGTGCAAGGGTCAAGCATACATAGTGAGATATGCAGACGATTTTGTTTGTTGTTTTCAATATTAATGTGAAGCCGAGCAATTCTTCCATTCATTAAAGTTGAGATTAAAGAAATTTAATCTAGAAATAGCTGAGGATAAAACCAAAATCATACCCTTCGGGCGGTTTGCGGAGCAAGATGCAAATCAACAGGGAAGAAGTAAACCGGCAACTTTTGATTTCCTTGGATTTACACACTATTGCGGTAGGAGTAAACAAGGGAAATTTCGAGTAAAACGGAGAACAAGCAGGAAGAAAGTCCAAGCTAAACTAAAAGAAACTAAAGAATGGTTGAAAATTAACAGAAATAAAGACATTCATATGATTATGGATAGATTTAAACGCTCACTAGTAGGTTATTACAACTACTATTGCATCACAGATAATACTCAAAGTGTAAACAAATTCAGAGACAAAATTGGGTACTTACTGTTTAAATGGCTCAATAGAAGAAGTCAAAGGAAATCATTTACTTGGGATAAATTCAGACTCTTTCTTAATAAATATCCATTACCATACGCAAGAGTTAAGGTTAATATATACGACTTAAGAAAAGAAATTAGCTATATTTTGTAAATGATGACTAGGAGGAGCCGTGTGCGTTAATAGCGCAAGCACGGTTCTGTGAGGGGGGAGGAGTACAATTTACCGCAAGGTAGAAAGGCACCCTTCTACTCGACTACTTGAAGATTGAGCTGCCATAATTGGCGGCTTTTTTGTTGTTCAACTAAAGGGGAAGTATAGTTGAATAAGGGAATAAAAAGAATGCAATAGTTTTCATTTTACTTAAAAACTGTAAGCTTTAAAAATTAAGCATTG
>NZ_JBPXRO010000077.1:0-3173 GCF_051842875.1 Neobacillus sp. C211 | reverse complement strand
AAGAAGCAGAATAGTTCAACAAGGATAATGGTTATTTGTGGTAAAATATATAAATAAAGAATGGTTATTTAATTTATTGGGGGTGTTTAAATGCAAGAAAACAAAGAAACACCTGAACAAAAAAGAGAGAGATTAAGACAACAAGAATTAAAAGGTAATCCAACGGGCAATCTGAATGATGCTTTTAACAGGGCAAACAATGGCAGTCTTGTAGATTTGGTAAATAGTTTGGGATGGAAAGGTACTGGAATACTTATTCTTATACTAATATTAGGGGTTATAATATATTCTGTCTTATTTCACTAACGGGTGCTTATGTTGAGGATCAAGCTGCATTTCGGTGGCTTTTGTTATAGGACTAACGGGGAGTTGAATAAGAAATCATCTTAGGGAACACTAAAATGAGGTGTTGGACTAATTATGATTACTTCAGTTTTATTAGGGCTTGGGACTTCTGTGACCGCTTGAAAGAGATGACACAGTTTTTGCTTGATAAAGTGGGACACTTTTTTCCAATTTGAAACGTATATTTTTAAGGTTAGCCTCTTTTTTACTATTTCTAGAAATAAATTAATGTATGTTTCAGCATTATAATTATGAATCGCCACTCTCAAGATAATGTATATAAGCTAATATTTATACACATTTGTAAAGTTGTTCTTGCTGCACTAACGGGGCAGGATAGTTAAAGAAGTTTTTCTTTTCTGGATAGGTGCAAACTGTGTAGGAGGACCTTATGAATGAATTGTATAAGTTGTTAGACTTATTAATAAAAAGAGAGATTTCCATTGGATACAATGGTTTTACCATCTTTGCAAATTCACAACTAGAGAATGAACAATCAGGCTACAGAGTTGATATTGAAGAGCAATCACTAGTTGGCTCTAATAACGGAGATTGGAAGGAAACTTGGTTCGTTATCGGGCAAGATGATATAGTTGGAGATCCTATTTTTATAGAAAGCTATCGGAAAGGAACAGTTGATGAGTTATACCAAAAATCGGAAATATATATTAGAAAATAAATTTCATATAGAGGTGGAATTATATGCCTAAAATTGACAATATGTTAGCAATTCTATGGATGCTTCGTTCAGGTGAAAAAATTACTGCAAAACAAATTTCAGAAAAGTTAGAGATGAATATAAGGACTGTGTATCGTTATATTGATACAATTTCAACAAGTGGCGTACCTATAATTTCAGAACCAGGACATAACGGTGGATACACTTTATTGAACAATTTTATTGAGGCTCCTCTTTTTTTTGATTTTGAGGAGCAAACTTCACTATTTCACGCTGTTTTTTTTGCAGAAGAAGCCGGATATTATGGAGGTGAAGCACTAAATAGGGCCATTTCAAAACTAAGTAAATACTCAAATCAAGAGCAGGAAACAAAGATAAACCAACATTTAACTAGTCTTGAAGTAATAAGTCGATTAAGTTCACGCTCTATGGAACCTTTTTTGAATGAGTTGGAGCAGGCCGTTGCTGACGGGTACTCAGTAAAAATTCTTTACCATAAAAGTGGCGAAAAGCAATTAAATTATAGATTGGTCGATCCGTACAGAATTATTTATTGGAATAATAAGTGGTATGTGATTGGATTTTGTCATCTTAGGAATGATATCCGTAGTTTTAGAGTAGATCGAATTGAAAGTCTAATGCTAACCGAAAATAAGTTTAACCGGCCAGAAAATTTTTCAGCACGTGACTTTTTTATAAAAAGTCTTCTTCCCACTATAGAAGATAAGGAAGGGATTATTTCTTTGGTTATTAATGGGGATAAAAGTGTATTGGCTGATATTTGCCAACATTGGTTTTTAGGACATTATTTACAAGAACGGACTTCAAATCAAGCAGTTTTTCTTCTTGAAAAAGATATGATACATACATATGTACCTTATTTACTTTTACCGTACAATAAATCTATTAAAGTTATTGAGCCAATAAGTCTTAAGAAAAGACTTATTGAAGTTCTGTCGGAATTAATAAAATTTCATCAAGTATGATAACTTCCCTGACGTTAACTGTCAGGGAAGTTGTATTATAATAGCTATATCAATTGTGATTGGAGTGTTATTGGATGCAAACAAAAAAAGTTTTTCTATATGTATTTAATACAATGTCGGACTGGGAATATGGATATTTAATTGCTGAACTAAACTCAGGAAGATATTTCAAAAAAGATTTAGCAGCTTTAAAAGTAATTACAGTAGGAGCTAATAAAGAAATGATTACTACTATGGGAGGACTGAGCATAAAACCTGATATTTCCCTTGATGAATGTACTCTTGAGAGTAAAGATCTTTTAATTTTACCAGGAGGGACTACTTGGAGTGAAGAAATTCATCAACCTATCTTGGAAAGAATTGGCCAAGCTTTAAAGCTTGGCACTATTGTTGCTGCAATTTGTGGTGCAACTGAGGCCCTTGCGAATATGGGATACTTAGATACTAGAAAGCATACAAGTAATAATTTAGAATACACTAAAATGGTATGTCCTAACTATAAAGGAGAAAAGTTCTATGAGGTGGGATCTGCGGTATCTGATGCGAATTTAGTTACTGCATCAGGAATAGCTCCTCTGGAATTTGCGATGGAAGTACTGAAAAAATTAGATGTATTTGCACCAGATACATTACATTCCTGGTATAACCTAAATAAGACTCATAAACCTGAATACTACTTCCAGTTAATGAATTCAATAAATAGCTGAGCTAAAAAATCAACTTAGCAGTTTTATATTAGTTCAAATAAAAATAATGAAGTAACTGAAAAGCTCACTTTCTCTATTTTGTTTTGCAGAGAAGTTGGGCTTTTTAATTTGGAATTTCCTTATCGTTGTAAATCCGCATTTTCCTGACGCTACCCCTTATTGAAGATACGTGCAACATTCCTGAAAGAAGTTTGTGAACAAATACACTTAAACTAATGGGTGCTAGAGTTGAAGATGAAGATCGCTGCGGCGGTCTTTTTGCTTGTTGTACTAAAGGAGCGGGTTAGTTGAATAAGAATTATAGAACGTTAATTCGAGCAAAAGGGGAAATGGTATGAAAAGTTTATTAAAATGGAGTTATTTTTGGGTGTTACTAGTGGGTATTTTGGTAGGTTATATTGGAATCCCAATGCTCTCACGATTGCTCGATTTCATCTTCAACTAAAGTAAGCAGGA
>NZ_JBPXRO010000076.1:0-3349 GCF_051842875.1 Neobacillus sp. C211 | reverse complement strand
ACATGCATCTATTTTAAAATATTAATAACGATTTTAAACTTACACACCACGTTAGTTGAAGAACAAAGTTCAGAAAATGTATTTTGTTCTTCATTATCAAAAGGAAGGAAATGTTAATCCATTGTATTTTTCAATTTTCTCTTTTTATGTTCCATACTCCATTCGTGCATTGAATCTAAAATCGGCTTCAATGTCATTCCATACTCAGTTATAGAATTTTGTCCATTAATCTTGGTAATACAGACTCTGAGCTAGCAGTTGTAAACGCTAAGAATATTTCATCTTTCAATATTCTTATTATGGTAAATACACTTGTACCAGCCACTTTTGCAATAATACCTAATATAACAAATACAAAGAAGAACATCGTACAATAGATAACCAAAACTAATTTTCCTAATGGAATTAAAGAATGAACGCCAAACTTTGCTACATTGACACCAATTAAGGCAAATACTCCAAAAGGAGCAAATTTCATAACTAAGTTTGTCACCCAGAACATTGTTTCCAAAACACCCTCAAAGAATTTTAAGACCGGTTTACCCTTTTCCCCAATAGCAGCAACACCTAATCCGAATAAAACAGAGAAAAAGACGATTGCTAGGAGGTCTCCTTCAGCTAATGATTGAAACACGTTAGTTGGGATAATATGAACAAATTTATCTGCTATACCTGTACTTTCACCCGTCTTTGCAGTTTGAACTAAAGTTGAAATATTACTTTTTTCGAGGTGACCTACGCTAACTCCACTTCCTGGATGGAACAAATTTGAAGCCAATAAACCTAAAGCAAGAGCAATGGTGGTTACAATTTCAAAATAAATAATAGTTTTCCCGCCTAATTTCCCAATCTTTTTTATATCACCAACTCCCGCAATAGAAACCACAAGGGCACCTATAACGATAGGAGCAACGATCATTTTAATTAAATGAATAAAGATATCGCCAATTGGTTGGAGAATGACCATTGCAGTTTGGTTACCATAAAAATAGCACCAATAATAATGCCTAAAGCAAGTCCGATAAAGATTTGTGTAGCCAAACCAAATTTTTTCATAAACTGAAACCCCTTTCAAAATAATCAAAAATAAAAATAAAAATAATATTTTTCAATAGTAATTTTAAATATTGGGTGTACCTCCTCGTTAAGATTTGAAAATTGTTTAATCAAGTAAGAAACGATAGTTTCAATATTTTTAATATTTAACCATCTCTTGTAATTGATTATAAATTACTATTTCAAAGTTAAGTTATAAAACAAAGCTATTCGGTTATAGAAGAAATCAATTGGATAAATTTGTATTTAAGACAAAAAAAAAACAAAAAGCCGATTGACACATCATTCGGGTTTTTGTTTTTCAAACATTTTATTTTTTAAAAAATCCATAAAAACAGATTTAGGTTTCCCTTTTAAATAAATGAAGTCTATACTAATATTCGTTTTTACCGGAGGAGTCATTTCTACTCGAAATAACTCTTTATTTTCTAGTTCTTTTTTTACACAATGCTCAGGTAAAAAGCTAATGCCTAGACCTTGCAATACTAAATTTTTAGCCGTTTCCATATGATCAACTTCTACATATATATTCGGATTTACACCATTACTTAGAAAGAGACGATGAATGATAAGCCAATCGATCGATCCATAATCAAAAAAGATAAGAGGCTGTTTTGCTACATCCCCTACTGTTACTCTTTCTTCTTTTAAAAAAGAATGATTGGAAGGGACAAAAAGGCTAATAGGATCATTGTAAAGACGAATTGATTCTACTTGAGGGTGAGTTTCTGTTCGTATAATACCAAAGTCCACCTCTTTGTTAACGACTTTGTGTAAAATGTCTTTAGAATGTCCCGTTATAATTTTTATTCTAACGTCCTTAAACTTTGATTTAAAAGCAGGCAAAATATCAGGGAGAACATTGTTGGAAATTGATAAAGCACTCCCAAGAACTAGCTCATAAGGTACAGTTACTTGTTGTAATCCGTACTTTGCTTCCTGATAAGATTGAAGAATTTTTTGTGCATGAGGGAAAAAATATTCTCCCTTTTCAGTTAAAGATATTTTATTTCCATTTCGATGAAAAAGCTTTAAGTTAATTTCACGTTCAAGTGATTGAATACGAGCTGTTACAGAAGGTTGAGTTAAATAAAGAGCCTCTGCTGCTTTATTGAAACTACCTAGTTGACAAACATAGATGAAGGCTTCAATATTTTCAATATTCATTTCTTAATGCTCCTTATTTTAGTTACATTTGCGTTTACCTACTATAATACATCTTTTTTCATATTTTAATTTACACCAATTGTATTTGCTGATGCTGTGCCAACAGCTATTTTAATTACGGTTTTGGCTAAGATTTCTGTTGGGTCAATGATATTAATATCTTGGGATGATTTAAGTACAAGAGGAATCTCTGTACAACCTGCTATTATAGCTTCTGCTCCTCTACTTATTAATTTATTAGCTACTGTTGAAAGGAATAAACGTCCTTTCTCCAAATCACTCCCTTTTATAGCATATATTCCTTCCATCACTTCTTTCTGCATTTGTAAATCAGGTTCAATGACATTAATATCATAGTCTTGACAACTATGTTGATACAGTTTTGTATTTATTGTTCCATCAGTAGCTAACAAACCTACTCTTCTAAGATTATTTTCATGTAAAAATCGAGCTGTTTCTAATGGCATATGTAAAACTGGGATATTTACGGAATTTTTTATTGATTTAAAGTAATAGTGAGCAGTATTGCATGCAATAACAAGAAAATCCGCACCGGCATTTTCTAATCTTTGTGCTGATTGAATAATAAATGGGGCAGGATCTGTACCCTTTCCCAAAATAGCTGTTGTTCGATCAGGTATTTGTGAATAATTGTCCACGATAATATGGATATGATCCTGGTCCTTCTTTGCAGGTGTATAAAAAATAATTTTATTCATTAAATCGACAGTTGCTAATGGTCCCATTCCACCAATAATTCCAACTACTTTTTGCATTTTCTTCACCACTTTATAATTAAATTTTTAACCTATAATTTTTTTGGATTGCTTTCCTTTATTATAATTTTTATATTAAGTGATGAATTATAGAAAGAATCTATACACTAATAGAAACTATATATCGACAACCTTGATAATGATAAAGCTCACACCAAGCTATCTACCAATTCTCCATTGAAAAACATTTCCCTGAAACCTCGAAGCACTCATTTCAGACCCACTAAGGTTATCCACGGTTGTGTAGCCATCCTTCATGAAGGTCAGACT
Organism: Neobacillus sp. C211; assembly: GCF_051842875.1. Taxonomy (NCBI): domain Bacteria; kingdom Bacillati; phylum Bacillota; class Bacilli; order Caryophanales; family Bacillaceae; genus Neobacillus; species Neobacillus sp. C211. Next base: position 80 of record NZ_JBPXRO010000076.1, on the reverse strand, counting down.
AATTGTTCCCTTCCGCAAAGTTATTACAGTAGACAAAAAAGCCAATTTTACCTAAGTAAGATTGGCTTTTTTCATAAACC
>NZ_JBPXRO010000075.1:0-3511 GCF_051842875.1 Neobacillus sp. C211 | reverse complement strand
TTTGTAGAATGCTTTTCTTTTTTAAAATTGAAACAGACCTTTTAAAAAGCAGGTTATTATTTATCGTTTTGATTAATTCGCCACTTGTTAAATTCAAGAAAATCACGAAATTGTTCTTTGGAAACACCAGAATTCATTGCATCTTTGACAAGATTCATCCAATCAATGTCTAAATCCGCTTTATTGACTTCTTCATGTATTAAATGATCAACAGGAATATTTAAGACAACTGCAATTTTTTCAAGAAACTTTATAGAAGGATTCTCTTGTTTGTTATTTTCAAGGTTGCTTAAATAAGATTTTGCCACGCCTGCTTGAGCAGCAAGTTCGGAAAGTGACATTTTCTTTTCTAAGCGAAATTTTTTTACGCGATCACCGATCATAATTCTCACACACCTAATTTTTATTCACTTACATTAATTCTATCAAAAAGAATAGAAAAGCACCATATGAAGAACAAAGGAATATGACAATAAAATGAACTTTGAGAAAAGTTTCACCATATAAAGTATTTTTGAAAAAATCACAGGATAGGGTTAATATTAATAGTGTTGCCAATAGTGGCCAATTGTCATTCACTAAAAGGTATTGCTTTTAGACGAATAACAATTTTGAAAATTATACATAAAAATAAACAAAAAGGAAGGGGACCCTCCTAAAATGATTGTCCTTAAATCACAACGTGAAATTGAAGCAATGAAAAAGGCAGGAGAAATACTTGCAGCTTGTCATAAAGAAATCACAAAATTAATCAAACCAGGTATAACCACTTGGGAAATCGATGTATTTGTTGAAGAATTTCTTAAGAAAAATGGAGCAACACCAGAACAAAAGGGTTATAAGGGTTATGAATATGCAACCTGTGCAAGTATAAATGACGAAATATGCCATGGCTTCCCAAGGAAGGAACCTTTAAAAGATGGGGACATTGTGACAGTGGATATGGTTGTCAATTACAATGGTGCTTTGGCTGATTCCGCCTGGTCTTATGCAGTAGGAAAGGTATCCGAGGAAACCGAACGTCTATTAAATGTTACTAAGGAAGCACTCTATAAAGGGATAGAACAGGCGATTGTCGGCAATCGAATTGGGGATATCGGACACGCAATTCAAACCTATGTTGAAAGCGAAGGTTTTTCTGTTGTTCGAGACTTTATTGGCCATGGGATTGGAGCAGTGATACACGAGAAGCCGGATGTTCCACACTACGGGCTGCCAGGAAAAGGCGCAAGAATTAAAGAAGGTATGGTTTTCACAATTGAACCCATGGTTAATGTAGGTAGATACCAAACGAAGATGGACAACAATGGCTGGACGGCAAGGACCATTGATGGAAAATATTCAGCACAATACGAACATACACTTGCGATTACAAAAGATGGCCCTGTCATCTTAACTGAACAGAAATAAAAACAAACCCGTTATGTGCAATAACGGGTTTTTTAGCTTATTTTTTTCGGAGGCTTCCAAGCTCTTCTACTAAGGCCTGCATTTCATTAGGACTAAATGAATTTTTTCTAAGGACCATATCATAAATCTCTTTTAATTCCTCGTACATTTCTTCATCAAAATGCGAAGGTTTTATGGCTCCAAGGTTTAGGACCTTTAGCTTTTCTTTAATTTGTTCAATCATATATTCGACATTCTCAATCGATTTTTCTGATAAATTCATTTGGGTCACCCTTTCTGCGAGTTAATATGTCCATCTTTTCATGTTGAAAATTATATGTCAATACAAAGTTCCTAGGAAAGACTCCCAATTTAGTAAACCAAAAAAAATGGATAAAAGTATCAGTTGGACTTGCGTGGCCATCCTCTATGAAGCAAAATAAATGAAAGAAGGTTTTGGTATTATTATCATCGGGCATTATTGATGATAATAATAATTAAGATTAAAGGAGAGGTTAACATGACAAAGAAAAATCAATTTTGGCGCGGAATGTTACTTGGAGCACTTGCTGGCGGAGCAATCAGCCTTTTAGATAAACAAACTCGAGAAGTGATGAAAGAAAACGTACAAAAAACTACTACTAAAGTTACCTATATCATGAAAAATCCAAGAGAGATTACTGATAAGGTGAAGGAAACTGCAGAAAAATTAAAGACAACCGTTAAGCAGGTCAGTGAAGATATATCTTCTATAACAGATAAAGTGGAAGAGTTACGGGAGATAACTCCTCAGGTTACGGATATTTTAAAAGAAACGAAGGAAACATTCTCAAAAAGTGACGAAGCACTCATTATTGAAGAAGTGTTAGGAGAAGAAAAAGAAATTCATTAAAAAAAGGAGGATGAAAATGGAAAAGGTGGGGAATGTTCGCTCATCTTTATTAAAATTACTTTGGCACCGGGTCGATGAAGATGATTTACCTGGATTAAGTGCACAGCTTGCATATTATTTTCTACTGTCCCTGTTTCCGCTCTTGATTGTTTTATTTACACTTCTTCCATATATTCCAATTCCCCATCAGGATATGCTTGGGATCGTAAGGGATTTTGCACCTGTCGAGGCCATGGACCTAATTGAAAAAAACGTCCATGACATAATGAATCATCGGAATGGCGGGTTGTTATCGTTCGGGATCATCGGTACGATTTGGTCGTCATCGAACGGTATTAGTGCGATTGTAAAGGCTTTTAATAAGGCATATAATGTAAAGGAAAGCCGCTCGTTTATTGTCTCAAGAGGGATGGCTATTCTTTTAACTTTTGGAATGATTTTTGTTTTAATTCTGGCGATTGTTCTTCCTGTATTCGGCAGAGAAATAGGTGTTTTTTTATTTTCTCAAATGGGCTACACGACAGAATTTATTAAAGTATGGGATACATTAAGCTGGCTGGTAAGTGCGATTATTTTGTTTCTCATTTTTACAGGGTTGTATTGGATTGCACCGAATGTAAAAATAAAATGCCGGAGTGCCTTTCCAGGGGCAGCTTTTGCTACCGTGGGCTGGATTATTTCCTCGATTGGATTAACCTTTTATGTTGGAAATATCAGTAATTATTCGCTCACCTATGGCAGTATAGGGGCAATTATTGTCTTAATGATTTGGTTATACATATCGGCATTTATTATTATATTAGGTGGAGAAATTAATGCTTTTTATAGTGAAAAGAATCGAAAGAATTGCTAATAGTTTCCTTCATGAAAATAGCCCATCTGTTCAAACTAAGATAGAACGCTAACTAACTTCAGGGAGGTTCTTATTATGACAAAGAAGACCAAAAAAGATGGCGGTACAAAGCAAAAAGGTAAAGGTAGTAAAGGAAATAAAACTTCGGGGTCTGCGAACGGCTCGAATGGCTATCACTAATGGGTTAAATCCCATATAAAAATAAAAAGACCGGATGAATGTTCATCCGGTCAGATTGTCGAGAAAGGGTATTTTTCTCGGCAATTTTTAATTCTCAGCATTTAATTATTCATTGTACCTGCTAATGGGCCTATTGATTTCCGCTCCAGGCACTTCGCTTTCCGCGGGCGGTCCGGGGAGCCTCCTCGGCGCTAGCA
>NZ_JBPXRO010000074.1:0-3608 GCF_051842875.1 Neobacillus sp. C211 | reverse complement strand
AAAAGTCTCACGTACGGTGTGAACAGGGGGAAAAGGGAGCGATAACGTCAAACCCTTACCTATCTGTATTAAGTGCATTTCTTCACAAAGTAATTGAAAAGAATTTCTTACTAAAACCACGAACACATCCAAATCAATTGAATGTTACGTTTGTCAATAAAATATTGGGTTCGTTCCTTTTCCAAATAATCCCCAATGATTTTCCAATCCAAATGATGTCAGCATGTGGCATATTATATATGGTCTTTACAAAATTATTACTCCTTTCTATAAGAACAATAATAATGCTAGGAATGAGTATTAAAAAAGCCCTGTATAACAGGGCAATTCTTAACCTAAATATTACTTTACTTTGTTATATTCCTCATCTGATACTGGTTCCAACCATTCAGGTGTACCAGCAGTGATTGCAATGTGTTCAAACCAACTGTCTTTTGCGGCACCATGCCAGTGTTTCACACCATCGTGAGTGACAATAACATCGCCAGCTTTTAAGAATTGAGGAGGTTTTCCTTCTTCTTGGTACCAACCTTCACCACCAGTTACCAATAAAATTTGAAATCCATCACGGTGGATATGCCAGTTATTTCTGCATCCTGGTTCAAAAGTTACATTCCCAACACCAACGCTTACTTTAGGATCAGCAACTAATCCTTTAAGATAACTTTGTCCTACGAAAAATTGTGCATATGCTTCATTTTTTTCGCCCACTGGGAAAATAACGCCATTTTTTACTTCTTCATGTTTTGTCATTTTAAATACCTCCTATTAACCGACTTGAACTGTTGGACGAATGATCATTTCATTAATAGCTACATCTGATGGCTGCTCGATGGCAAAGGCGATTGCACGAGCAATGCGGTCAGCATCAATTGCGACTTGGTAAAATTCATCTAATCCTGCTTTCATCGTTGGATCTGTTGTAGTTTCTAAAAGTTCGCTGGTAACAGCCCCAGGAGAAATATTGGTCACTCGGATATTGGTGCCACTCATTGCTTCTTCTTGACGTAAACCTTCAGAAATGGCTCTTACTGCAAATTTAGTTCCACAATAAACCGTTCCACCAGGGTAGATGTTATGTCCAGCTACTGAAGAAAGATTAATTACATGACCGGATTTGCACTCTCTCATAGATGGTACGATAGCAGCGATGGCATACAAAACACCTTTGATGTTGACATCAATCATTTTATCCCACTCGTCAACTTTATTTTCAGCAAGAAACGCTTGTGGCATGATTCCAGCATTGTTGACTAAAACGTCAATTTTTCCGAACTCTTTTAGAGCATACGCAGCGAGTTCTTCCATTTGTTGACGAGAGGTCACATCTGTCACTTTATAAATAGCATGTCCGCCACTCGTTTGAATGTCATCTTGTAGTTGCTTTAAACGGTCTTCACGACGAGCTGCGAGTACCAACTTTGCTCCTTTAGATGCAAGTTCTTTTGCAGTAGCTTCTCCAATTCCAGAAGAAGCACCCGTAATAATGACAACTTTATCTTGAATATTAGACATAATAACTAACACCCTTTCTTAATTTTCAGGAATAATTTCATTAACGCACGCTAATGCGTTCAGTGTTCTTGGAAAGCCCATATATGGAAGACAGTGGGTGATGGCATTAATTATTGTTTCCTTGTTATTACCCACATTTTTGTTAGCCTGCACATGACCTTTCATTTGGAATTCAGTCCCACCCATTGCACTTATGATGCAGAGCGTTAACAACTCTCGTGTTTTTAAATCAAGTCCGCCACGAGTGTAGAAATCTCCGAAACAAAAAGCAGAAAGATATTCCTGAATATGCTTTTGATTTGATGGGGTACTCTCTTGCATTTTTGTAATAATATCACCAAAGAGCTCTACCTGTACTGAAACTCCCTTGTCGAAGCGATTTTCTTCATTAACCTGCTTTTGACTTTCAATCGGTAAAGCGATATTCTTCGCTTTGAAAACCTCATTGACTTCATTGACAGCATTTAATGTTTTCGGGAATCCGATATACGGAGCACACTGATAAACAGCCTCTTTGATTTCAACAGGTGTTTGCCCAACATTCAGTGCTGCACTAACATGTGCCTTTAGTTGAGGCAACGTTTGGTTGGTAGTAAGCACTACCAGTGTAATCAACTCACGCATTTTGTCGTTAAGGTTGCCTTGATAGAAGACTTCCCCAAAAATGAAATGGTTCAGTATGTCCTGAAAATCAGGATCAGCAGCACGTAGAGCAGTTACTCCCTCACCAAACAGCTGGTTGAACTTTTCCTTGCTCTTTTCAATACGGTTCATAATTCAAACTCCTCCTTGATTTTAATTGACTCTTCTATTATTCCGAAGGTAATAATATTTGATGTGTTAGCTAATCGCATATTGATGTGTTATCGCACATCTGTATATAATATAAAATGAATAAAGGATAACTACAATAATCAAAATGCTGTGATTTGTGCGTTACTGCACAAGTTAAATAAAATTGTACGGTAATTTTTAAGAAAGTTTGGTGGTTACTAAAATGTCTAAGGTGGATAGAAGAGTTCAAAAATCTCAAGAAGCAATAAAAAATGCTTTTATTGAACTGATGTCTGAAAAAAGTTTTGATCATATTACAATCCAAGATATTTCCGACAGGGCAAATGTCGGTCGAAGAACCATTTATGATCATTACATGGATAAATTTGATTTACTGGATAAGCTCATTGAAGAACATATTAACGAACTAAGGAAACTGTGTAAATCGCCAGCTGATATGACCTTTGTTGAGGGAAATCTTATGTGGTTTGAATACTTCGAACGTAATTCTTCATTTTTTTCAACAATGCTAGCAAGTAAAGGAGCCCCTACTTTTCGTATTCATTTCCTAAAACTTGTGATCGAAGAGTTAGAGGATGAAGTAGATGTAACCAAAGGAATAAATCAAGGATTAAGTAAGGATTTAATTCTTAAATTTTTTGGAGCTGCCATCGTAGAGATAGTAACAGTGTGGATCACCAATGGATTTTCTGAACCCACTCAAGTTGTGGCAGAACAGGTGGGGATCTTGTTAGATAGGAATTTTTAGTTTAGAGAATAGTTTTCATATTCAACGAAGATTGTGAAGGAATATACTTAAGCTAACGGGTGCAAGAGTTAAAGATGGGGACTGCTGCGGCAATCCCTTTTTGTTCCACTATCCGGGCAGGTTTATTGAGTAACAAGGGCTTAAATTTTGTTTATTATTAAATATTTTATATAGTGGGGATAATACAATTTAAAATTAAACAAATTTAGCATGTTGACAAAAAAAGGGGACAAAACAAGATGAGTAAAGCACTAAATTTACATAGAAGTGCAATAGACATGTTGATGGCGACAAGCCGGACCTTCTTTATTCCTATTAGTCATCTACCGTCAGGATTACAAGAAGCTGTTACATCCGCTTACTTATGCATGAGAGCTATTGACGAGATTGAAGACCACCCCCAACTCCGATTGGAAACCAAACATAATCTATTACGTTCAATCAGCCTGCTCTTGAAAAAGCCCTTCAATAATAAGGAGTTAATGGCTTTATTTCACCCATACAACTCTCTCCTTCCGGAGGTTACCTTACGATTTGGCGATTGGATAAA
>NZ_JBPXRO010000073.1:0-3810 GCF_051842875.1 Neobacillus sp. C211 | reverse complement strand
AACCATATTTGTTAAACTTAAGGAAAAGGAAGAAAAGTTGAGGTAAGAAAAATGTATGAATTTAAAGATGAGTCCGTGAGAAAAGAAAAAAAGTTTAAGACATACATTTTTTTATTTGTTATCTCTGTTTTAATAAATACATTCATTGATTTCGATGATTTGGGAATTAAAAGGGAAGTTTATAGCCTCCTATTTTTTTGTGTTATTCTTTATTTTGGACTACGAAGGAAGTTATGGGCTGAAGTTATCATTAAATTTTTCGTTTGGCTAAATATCATTTTATTGTTCCTCATTATATTTGTTAAGGTTTTAGGATTATAGTAAAAAATAATGGTTCTTCAACTAACGGGGGCTTGAGTGTAAGATGTGGACCATAGAGTGTTCCTGTTGTTTTTTGACATAATGATTGTTTAGTTCAACAAGGGTGATAACAAAGAAAAAGGAAATTGATTTTTGAGGTGGGCAAATTTTGAATAAGGACTATATTTTCGGTTTTCTTGTTATGTTTGTTGTTATGATATTAACTAAAGATTTAAATATATTGGATAGTTGGATAATGACGCAAATAGTTAAATTATTACTTGGTTTTATTGCATTAATTATTGCTTCTGTAATTTTTAAAAAGATTTTTTCCAAAAAATAATAATTTTCTTCTTGAGCTAACGGGTGCTTGAGTTTAAGATCATAGCTGTCATTGAGGCAGCTTTTTCTTGTTGAACTAACGAAGCAGGTTAGTGGAACAAAGAAAAGACCCACCATAACAAGTGGGTCTCACTCCTATTATTATTTCATTTTCACCGAAATTGTTAAAACTAGACTACAGAACGTACTGTTATTTCACCGAGATAGCGTCCCGGGTTTGTAGCATATCCGATAGATAAAGGTGCAGTTACTGTCGCATCTACTGTAATACGTACAAAATTACCAGTTAATACAGCAAGTCCAAGTAAGGCGTCTCCTGAAGCAACTTCTACATTTTGGGGATTCCCATCATTTGAATCCGTAAATAAAGGAATACTCAAGATAACAATTCCTAATGCATTTACAACTTCTAGAGTAGCAGTTACTGTGGCAGTTCCATTAGCTGCAAATGCATAAAAAACACTAACGGGTACAACTGCACTAACAAGTGGAAGGTCAACAAAAAAAGTGCTTCGAAATGTTACTGTTTGTCCAGATGCAGAGTTCGGTGACCAAATATAAGCCAGACTCCCATCGATAGCCGGAGAAATTAATGATGGTGGTGTAAATACTGCGGGTGTGGGTAGAGTCCCAGGAGATGCAGCAGTGTCAGCAATTACTATTGTATTAGCAGGTGTTGTGAATTCTTGTAATTCTAAAGGCATTTCTATATTTCACCTCCTTTTATGCCAGTTAAATGGCATATTGTATACTATGTTTTCTAGTAACCCATGTTTGGATATTTGAATCAGTATAAACGTTTGTTTTTTAAATATTTTACATTTGTTCAACTAATAATGCATATTTATATAGTGTGTTTATTACTTGGGAATAAAAAAGAAGCATCATTAAGATACTTCTTCGGAAATGATTCTTTTTATGATTACTTTTATATTATGAGACAAATGTTGATATGTAACGGGCAGACGTGGATTTTTTAAAAAAAGATTCAATTGATTTTAAACTCGCAATACGAAGCTAATCTGCAATAGAGGAATAGTGCTTATTAAAGTAACGGGTGCTTTATTAAAACAAAAATGAACTGCTGAAGAACATCAACACTAATATACTTTTTGTATTAGTTAGTCTCGTTCAAAGATACTGCTGTTACTGTTTCTCAAGTACAATCACATAAAATTTAGAGTAACGCTAGAACACTAAATTTATTCAATTAGGCTTTGCACTTTTTGTTTTTGTAATTAGTCTTGGACAAACAACATTAATTTTAACAAAAATGAAATCTCAAAAGAAATCTAGACAAACATTTTACATATAAGCTGAGTGTTTCCTCAAAAGTAATGGAAATGTTACCAAATTGTCCCTGTCCATTAACTAAACTGTAAACAAGCAATGTTATATTTATTACGGTCCTAGATCTACCAATCTCTAACGAATGACATAGTTGTAAACCCTAGCAAAAAGCCCGGTTTTCCTATTCCTAGATACCGGGCTTTTTGACGTTTGCTCTCACAATATGCAAACTTAATCAGTTTTTTTGCTTTTAATATCATCAAGTTCTCTTTAAGTTTTTCAAGTTCATTTTTGAGATCTAAATTTTGTAGCTTTGATCCATAAAGTCGTTCAAACAAACATCCTGATACCCAAGCCTGTTTGTCAAATCCAGCATCAAAAAAACTCAATTGTCACTTTTTCTAATTCAACTTTTTTCGCCAAGTGATTTCCCCCTAAAATATGTACTGTATTATTTTTCCATTAAAAATGGTAGATTTCAAGGGGGAGGTAAAAATATTTTTTCTACTGTTCCAAAAAGTCTACCCCGTGAAACGAATTCTCTGATAATTCAAGAGGGCGCAAGATTAATATTTTATAGTGTCCCAATAAGGTTGTTCCAAAACTTAAGCGGATATGATACAATTTTGTTGTATAAGAGATTACATAAAAGGAATGAAACGTCAATGAAGAAGAAGAAAAGAGTTATAACATTATTGTGTGTAGGGCTCACCATAGGGGCTATTGTATGGGTGGCTAGTGTGGCCCATGAACTTAAAAGTATGATTACAGATTTGAATATTGATTATTATGGTGGTAACTATAAATCTAAATAGGAAATAAGGAAAGGCAGCATGAACAAGGTAGAGTAAGTGAAACATGGGGGGAAGAAAATGATTTACGGATATGCTAGGGTCAGTTCCAAAGATCAGAATTTGGACACTCAGTTTGCAGCCCTTTCCAAATTCGGAGTCGATGAAATTGTACACGAAAAAATTTCTGGCGTTGCCAAACAAAGACCAGAATTAGACAAGCTATTAGACAAGTTGGAATCTGGAGACACGATTGTAGTAATCCGGATGGACCGATTAGGAAGAAGCTCCAGACAGCTAATAGAATTGGTTGAGGATTTTGAAGCTAGGAATATTAATCTTGTGATTCTTGATATGAACATAGATACCAGGACGCCAACAGGAAAGTTCTTTTTAACAATCATGGCTGGCTTTGCTGAAATGGAAAGGACCATTTTAAAAGAGAAACAGCGGAATGGAATCGAGATTGCTAAAAGTAAAGGTGTTTATGAAGGAAGACCGAAGAAATACCACAAGAAACACTCTGGTCTTAAACACGCCATTGAGCTTTATAAATTGAACAAATACACGGTTAAAGAAATCACGGGAATGACTTCCGTATCTAGATCTGCCTTGTATCGTGCTTTGAAGGAACAGGAAGAAAAGGAGCCGGTATTATAATGGACCATATTTGGAATGGTTTAAAAGAATGGGAAAGCATTTGGGAAGAATAGTTGCAAGCTGACAAGAATGGACCAGAGCATGAACATAAACAGCATAATCCTGTCTTCCCGACCAGTCGAACTGGATATTAACACTATGGGGCCTTGGGGCCTTAGCTCAGCTGGGAGAGCACCTGCTTTGCACGCAGGAGGTCAGCGGTTCGAATCCTCTAAGGCGCGTAATTGTAAAATTGGATAAAGATAACGAAAATAAGCCCACTCGTTAATGAGTAGGCTTTTATTGTTTTAATGCTGTAGCTTTAAAATAAAGTTTGATTAAAATCCTGTATTAATTAGAGTTTTTCTTTTTATGTTCTTACCGATGTTGTAAGGTAATGGTGAATAGATTGTGAATATTTTCACTTAAACTAACGGGGCAGTTTAAC
>NZ_JBPXRO010000072.1:0-3856 GCF_051842875.1 Neobacillus sp. C211 | reverse complement strand
AGTAGAATAACAAAATGAATTATTCTGGTGAAATGTAAATAAATCAAAAATAGGGAAGGAAGAACATACCCATCAAGTTAATATTTTGAGGCACCCCCCTAACGAAAATTTTGTTTCCATTTGCATAGAAAAATGCTTACTTTTATCGTTTGGGGGATCATCAGATTCTTAAGTCAATGGACGTACGGTTAGTCCCTATATAAACTCTATATTTACCAAACAGGTCTTGACCTCGAAGATATCTTACCTTCATTTGCTTCATAAACTAATTTTGTTAAATCTTCTTTGAGCATTTGCATTCGTTCAGCACCTATATTTTCAATCCAGCGTCCCTCAATCTCAGTTAGTATCTCCTCTTTTGCTTTCACTACTAACCAACCTCGTTCAGTCAAAACAATAATTTTCCCCCTTTTATCAGTGGGATGAGTTTGGCGCATTACATAACCACTTTTCTCAAGATAATCCACCATTTTACTCACAGCTTGCTTTGTAATTCCTAAGTATTCGGCTAGTTCTATACCTGTTGCTCCATTAGGAGTGATGTATTTAAACATAAAACCATGTACAGGTCTAATATCTTCAAATCCCAATTTACTCAATCTGACATGTAGTTCATTAATTGATGCACTAAAGGATAATGATAAAAGTGATGTAAGATCCAATTCACTAAATACTCCATGATTCACACATAAAACCTCCTTAAATACGGTCAATTTGGTTGACTTTATTTTAAATCCATTGTACTATACACAATATAGTCAATCAAATTGACTATAATTTGAGTATGAAAGAAATAGAATTCACCGAAACAAAATTAATAAATTATGGAGGGTTCTAATGGCTAACATCGTTAAAATTAGAGGAAGTGTATTTGCACCGTATGCTTGGTTGGAACCTATTAAAGATCCTGCAACAGGAAGGATCTTCGAATATACTGGTGATGCACGTGAATTTACACCATACGCGGTAAACACAATGCGGTCACGATTAGAGCAAGAGGTGATTATTGATTTTTATAAAAAAGAAATTTTCACATATGCAAATGCTTGTATCGTAACTGTAAAAGTTACAAATCCAGATGGTTCTATTGATTATAAAAAAGGAAAAACAGGTACAGAAAATATTGTATGTACTAATGTTGTGTGGGGCGCTGATGAAGTTTCTTTTGAAATGAGGGCAAGTGCCAGCAATCCTTTAAATACAGCAGCACCTGCGGCTGATTATCTATTAACTATACGAGTTAATAAAAGTGGTGTTGCGCATATTGAAGGTTCCCATGATGGGTTCCCTTGCTATGAATTTTATAAGCAAACAGATTTTGGTCCATTTGAATTAATATATACACATGATTTCAGAAAAACTGGTGACGTTCCTGAAGCGCTAGCTGGAGAAATGGAATACAGTTTTAAAACGACGATTTAGATATAAATATGAATCAGAAGAATAGCACTATTTAAACAAGAAGCAGCAAATATTAAAGGAAAAACAATTGATTATACGAAAGAAATTGCGATCTGTTTTGCTCAAAGGTTTTCTGTATTACCCAAAATAAGATTAGAATTGTAGAGGTGTGTCTCATGCCTAATATCGTTAAAATTAGAGCAAGTGTATTTATTCCCATGTCTTGGACTGAACCTAAGAAGGATATTCAAACAGGAAACGTGATTCAATTCGAAGGTGACTCACGTGAATTTACACCTTATGCTGTAAACGCTATGCGTTCCAGAATTGAACAAGAAGTAGTTGTAGATTTTTACAAAAATGAAATTTTCACATATGCGAATACTGGCATAACAACGGAAAGAATCACAACTTCAGATGGTTCCGTTAATAAAAGAACAGGAAAAGCTAGTACAAAAGATATTTTGTGCACTGATATTGTATGGAGTTCTGATGACGTCAAATTTCAAATGAGTGCTAGTGCTAGTAACCCATTAAATGCATATGCACCTCCTGTTGACTACCTATTAACTGTACAGGTCAAAAAAGATGGTACTGTCTATATTCAAGGTGCACATGACGGATTCCCTTGTTATGAATTTTATAAGCAAGTAAATTTTGGTCCGTTTGAAGAAATTCATACACATGATTTCAGAGAAACTGGTGATACGGCTGAAGCTCTAGGTGGAGAAATGGAGTATAGTTTTAAAAAGATATTGTAAAGACAATATAATACCCTTATAACAACGTAAGAGGAGTAACAGGAGGAAAAGAGAATGACAACAGTTTTATTTGTAAAAGCAAACAATCGCCCAGCAGACCAAGCAGTGAGTGTGAAATTATATGAGGCTTTTTTAGCGAGCTATAAAGAATCACATCCAAATGATACAGTGATAGAGCTTGATTTGTACAATGAGGAATTGCCATATGTAGGAGTAGATATGATTAACGGTACATTTAAGGCTAGTAGAGGACTTGATTTAACAACACAGGAAGCAAAGGCTGTAACTGTTACTGATAAATATTTAGATCAATTCCTTGCAGCTGATAAAGTTGTGTTTGGTTTTCCATTATGGAATTTAACAATCCCAGCTGTCCTACACACATATATTGATTACTTAAACCGTGCGGGCAAAACATTTAAATATACGTTAGAAGGTCCAGTAGGTCTTATTAGGAATAAGAAAATTGCATTATTAAACGCAAGTGGCGGTGTATATTCTAAAGGACCAGCAGCTAAATTAGAAATGGCTGTTAAATATGTAGAAAGTATGATGGGCTTCTTCGGTGTAAAAGAAATAGAGAAAGTAGTAATTGAAGGTCACAACCAATTCCCTGATAAATCAGCAGGAATTATTGCCGCAGGGCTTGAAAAGGCTGTTAGAGTAGCAAGTACATTCTAATTAACAAAATACTTGTCACTCAATATAGCAGTACGAACACTTTTATAGCGGTGGTACTGCTTTTTATTCGCTTATCTTACTACTTTTGGGCAGTAAGAAGCCAATTGATGTGATCTTTCTATTCTCAACTTAATAAAACGACAAAAAGAAGGTTTACATTGAGGAGTTAAGCCAAATAACATAACAGTATATGAAAAAAAGCTTTTGAACTTTGATATGGAGGAGGTCCAACTCTGTTAGTGAAATGATGCTGACAGTAGATAACTGATTATCATGAATTACTCTCAAATTTTTGATGAAATTAAAGAAATTTGCCCTCATGCATTTTTACGACTTGATGAACCGATGGCAAATCATACATTTATCCAAACGGGAGGAAATGCGGATATCTATATCAAGCCAGAAAATATAGAAGAAGTTCAAAAAGTAACTCGATACTCTTTTTTAAAAAGGATTCCTTTAACCATACTTGGTTATGGAACAAATATGATTATTCGCGATAAGGGGATTCGCGGAATTGTCATGAATTTGGACAATTTAAATAAGATAAAGGTAAATGATAATGAAATTAAAGCTGAAGGTGGAGCAAGTATCATTGATGTGTCTAGAGTTGCTCTCAAGCATCATTTATCAGGGATAGAATTTGCATGTGGGATTCCAGGCAGTGTTGGAGGAGCTTTAATCATGAATGCAGGAGCCTATGGTGGGGAGATTTCATTTGTCCTAAAAAAGTCCAAAGTAATGACAATGTCTGGAAAAATTTTAATTCTCAATGAATTGGAATTTCAATTTGGATATAGAACGAGTGTTTTTGAAAAAGAAAAGTATATTGTTCTAGAAGCAATTTTCTCCCTTGAGAAAGCGGATAAAGGACAAATACAAGAAAAAGTGGAAAGATTTACGTTTCTAAGAAACGAAAAACAACCTCTGGAATATCCTTCTTGTGGAAGTGTCTTTAAACGTCCACCCAATCATTTTGCAGGTAAACTGATCTCTGATAGCGGTTTGCAAGG
>NZ_JBPXRO010000071.1:0-4009 GCF_051842875.1 Neobacillus sp. C211 | reverse complement strand
ATCATTTGAAAAATCCGCCAAATCTTGACTCATCCAATTCACCCACTATTATCAAAAATATAGTACATCATTCATTTATATTAAACTTTTTGGTTACAATTCCTAGTCGCTGTACAGATTAAGAATGTTTTTCATATTGTTATTCCACTAACCTGCCCCGTTAGTGCAGCAAGAAAAAAGGATCGCCGCAGCAACCCTTTGTTAAGTTCAAGCACCCGTTAGCCATCCATGAAGCGCAAAAATCAGCGCTTCACCACAGAGAATGAAAATGGTCATTAACCGTCAATACTGATTCTACGGCTGGGAGAGGAGGTCGATGAACTATGGTGCGTTAGAGCCCATCCGTTAGTCTGACTCTACCGACCACGGTGCACCACTGACTGTCGCTCCCTTACGGGAAGCACACATGGTAGATTAATCCTATTCTGGTTGATGCACCAGCCTCTAATTATAACTATTGCCGTAGAAAGGATGTTTTCAATGGATGTAGTCATTGAAAGAGCATGCGGTATGGATGTCCATAAGGACAATATTACCGCCTGTATTATGACACCTAAAGGAAAGGAGATTCAAACGTTTTCTACTAAAACTGTATATCTATTACAGTTGGTTGACTGGATTAAACAACATAATTGTACCCATGTCGCCATGGAAAGCACGAGTGTTTATTGGAAGCCTATTGTGAATTTACTAGAAGCTGAAAATATTGAGTTTTTAGTTGTGAATGCCCAACATATGAAGGCAGTTCCAGGACGCAAAACAGATGTAAAGGATGCAGAATGGATTGCCAAGCTTCTTCGCCACGGACTACTCAAAGCTAGTTATATCCCTGATCGAAATCAACGTGAATTGCGTGAACTCGTTCGCTATCGTAGAAGTATTATTGAGGAGCGTGCCAGACAACATAATCGAATCCAAAAGGTGTTAGAAGGCGCGAACATTAAGTTGGGGTCGGTTGTTTCAGATGTGTTGGGTGTTTCAGCACGAGATATGCTTGATGCCATTGCCGATGGTGAAGAGGATCCTGAAAAACTAGCAAACTTCGCTCGACGCACCATGAAAAAGAAGAAAGAAGAACTGGAACTCGCTCTTAAAGGTTATATTAATTCGCATCAACGTCTTATGTTGAAAACCATTTTAAAGCATATTGATTTTTTGACTGAACAAATCGAAATGCTGGATCAAGAAGTGGCGGAAAGAGTAAGCACCCATCAAGAAGATATCGAAAAGCTAGATTCCATTCCTGGGATAGCTACTAGAATGGCTGAACAAATATTATCCGAAATCGGGACTGATGTTAAAAAACAATTCCCAACTGCCTCTCACATGTGTTCCTGGGCAGGTTTGGTTCCAGGGCAAAACGAGAGTGCTGGGAAAAGAAAATCAGCCAAAACCAAAAAAGGAAACAAATATTTGAGATCCGCATTAACGGAAGCAGCTCATTCAGTAAGAGGATCAAAGAACTATCTGGGAGCACTATATAGGCGTACCGCATCACGAAAAGGCAAGAAACGCGCAGGGATTGTCGTCGCTCATGCCATGTTGCGCATCTCTTATTATCTTTTAACCCGAAAAGAAATGTATGTAGACTTAGGCGAAGACTACTTTGATAAGCAGAGACAACAATCTATCGTTCGGCATTCACTTAGGCGACTCGAAAGTTTAGGATATACAGTAACATTAGAAGAACCTAAAGCATCTTAATCCAGTTACTTTCTAAACCATAGGATCCATGAATTTGGCGTTCTCCCCTTTTTTTAAAAATGAATGAGCTGCGTCCTCTTTAGTATTGCCTTTTTTTTGGGATTACAGAATTTTATTTTCATGGTAGTTTAAGTGCGATACTTCACAAACTTACTCAACAAAAAGGCAATGTCAATTAATTAAACATCGCCCAAATTACTTCTTGAAAAAATTAATCCTGTGTTCCTTTACGATTGCATTTATTTAATAATTGTTCTATCATATTATCAATGCATGTACATGCATATATTTTTGTGGGAGGGAAACTATAATGAAAACAATTAATTCTCCTTTTAAAGTTAAAGATTTACAACTTAAAAATCGAATTGTAATGGCACCAATGTGTCAATATTCTGTGGATAAAGAAGATGGAATACCAAACGATTGGCATTTTGTTCACTATGTATCTAGAGCTATAGGGGGTACAGGATTAATTATCATGGAAATGACGAGTGTAACCCCTGAAGGAAGAATTACGAATCAAGACTTAGGATTATGGGATGATGCTCAAATTCCTGCCTATAAGCGTATTGTATCCGAGGTTCATAAATATGGTTCAAAAATCGGTATACAAATAGCTCATGCTGGTAGAAAAGCTGAAGATGCAATCCAGCCTGTTGGACCATCTAAAATACAAGGTGAAGCCTTGCCCGAAGAAACAAAATATGGTGGACTTAAACAACCTCGTGCTTTAACAATTGAGGAAATTAAACAAACGATTGAGCAGTTTAGGAATGCTGCCAGAAGAGCAGTCGAAGCAGGCTTTGATACAATAGAACTTCATGGAGCACATGGTTATCTCCTACATCAGTTTATGTCTCCTAGTATTAATAATAGAAACGATCAATATGGTGAAGATTTATCTAAATTTGGTGTAGAAGTAATTCGCTCAGTGAAATCCGTCATGCCAGAAGATATGCCATTAATTATGCGAATTTCTGCTATTGAATATATAGAGGGTGGATATGGGTTAGAACATTCACTTCGTATTGCTGAAAAGTACAAATCAGCCGGCATAGATATTTTCCATGTTTCATCGGGAGGAGAAGGAGTTCCAGGTACCTTAAAACCTGGTAATTATCCTGGTTATCAAGTCCCTTTTGCCCGAGCCTTCAAAGAAAAACTAGGAATCCCTGTCATAGCTGTTGGCATGTTAGATAATCCGCAAGTAGCTGAGGCAACCTTATCAAATAATGATGCCGATTTAATTGCGGTTGCCAGAGGAATGTTAAATGATCCATATTGGAGTTTACATGCAATTAAAGATGTTACACTGAGTGTAAACCCGCCATTTCAATATAGTAGAGGAATTCGATAACAGGGAATGATGGATAGTATTTGAAAGGAGATTGCTATGAATCAACCTGACCAATTAATCCACACTTGGGTAAATTTTTCAAAATTCCATAATAGAATTACACAATCATTAGATTATTTACTACAACAAAAATACCATTTGGGTTTGAATGAGTTTTATTTAATGATGTTTCTGAATGAAAACAGTGAAAAGAAACTACGGTTATCGCAGCTTCAGAATATGATTGGTCTTAGCCAAAGTGCTTTATCCCGTTTGGTTTCAAGACTTGAACAACACTACCTTCAACCATTGGAACGAGCTAGTTATGTTGAGGATAAACGTAGTGTTTATGTTGTACTGACTCCGAGTGGTCAACAGCATATACGTAATATATTGAGTGAGGTAAATAGTATCTTACAACAGTCTCTTTCAGAAAAAGATATTAGTAACATAAGATTACTTGCTGAATAAAACCCCACACGAAACGCATTACTAAAGTATCTTCTAAGGAAGTTACTTTAGTAATGCATTTTTTCAAAACATTGGTGAGCTTAGTACGAGAGCCTGACTGTCCTGTGAGCATCTTTAACAGACTTTCTTATTTAACTAACCTGCTTACGTTAGTTGAAGAAGAAAATAAAATCTTTATTTTATAAATAAAAAAGAGAGCCTTAGCTCTCCAACAATCCGTTAACTTTTTGAATCTCCCCTTCAAATAACCTCATGTCCAACTCGTAATCATCATGACCATCAAATGAATCCAACATATCTTTTTCTTGATGTAATGTTATCAAATACTGCTCCAATGAAAACCCACCACTTTGGATTGTATTCTCAAACACAACTTTAAATCTGCTCATTTATTTCACCTCGACAGATAGTATTTCCAATACAATAAATGAAATTCGTATTTTATTACCAAATATAAATAGGACCATTTAGGTCCTTTTGGCTTCTTCAACTAACGCA
>NZ_JBPXRO010000070.1:0-4516 GCF_051842875.1 Neobacillus sp. C211 | reverse complement strand
CCAACAGGAGCAAGCTCCCATTGATTCGCTCGACTTGCATGTATTAGGCACGCCGCCAGCGTTCGTCCTGAGCCAGGATCAAACTCTCCAAGAAAGTTGATTAGCTCATAAATGTAACGTTGGCTCATGTTCTTCATATAATAGAAGGAACACGATTATTATTGTTTGTTTGCACGTTTTTGTTTGTTTAGTTTTCAAAGAGCAAATAATTACTTTTCCGAAAAACCCTAATAATTTATAATTCCAAATAGAATGTCAACAACTTATTTATTAACTTATCATCTTACTGACGACTTTCCTAATATTACAGGATATTAATAAATCGGTCAATAACTTTTTAAAAATATTTTTCAAGAACAAATTTGTGGACCTTATCTTCTTCTCAGGATTCCATACATTAATAATATGATTTTAATTTCTTAACATTTATTTTTTTCTCATTTTTTATTTTAAGTCCAATCAAGCTTGTCCACTGATTCATACATTATCGTGTATTAATTATAATATTGGGAAGGAGAGAAAAATTGGCCACATGAACAATCTGGATGTTCTGATTGTTTTGTTTTGAGCTTAACGAGCATCATGGTCAAATCGTTACATTTTTCAACTGTCCAATATACATTATTTTAATTTTAATTATGTAATTATGAGGTGATAAGTAGTGTTATTTAATAGACAAAAGGGGCTTGTTAGCATAGTTATTACTTGTTACAACGTCGCCTCTTTTATAGAAGAATGCTTAGACGGTATATTTGATCAGTCCTATGAAAATATTGAGGTTATTATCATAGATGATTTTTCTAACGACCCCACTAAGCGAAAGATTAAAAAGTGGATTAAAAAAAATAATCCATCCTTCCCTATTGATTTAATTACTCTCCCAAGAAATGTAGGTTTTGCTGGAGCCATTAATATAGGCTATATTCTAAGTAAAGGTGAATATATTGCCGTTCATGACGCTGATGATATTTCTCATAAAGATCGTATTCAAAAACAAGTTAAATTTTTGGAGGAAAAACCAGAAGTTGGTTTAGTAGGGACCACATATGCTGCATTTCAAAATGGTAACATTGAAGAACAACAAATAGCAACTTGGATCAGATATGGGGAGGATATCAAAAAAACTTACGGAAAAGGCGGTCATTGTGTCTGTCATGGGACAATAATGTTTCGCGGAGAAATTTTTGACCGTATCGGGGGTCCTACTAGACGTATAAAGGGGGCCGAGGACTACGAGTTTATTGCAAACTGCATAAATGCAGGGATAGAAATATCAAATATCCCTGAAGTCTTATATTATTATCGGGCACACCCTAATCAAAGATCTCGACAATTCTATAGTCGAGGTGAAAAAAAAGATGTATAAGGATAATATTTTGATGGTTTTAGATAGTTTTGATATAGGTGGTACGGAAACACATGTTTTAAGTTTGGTTGAAGAAATGGTATCTCGCAATTTAAAAGTAATAGTAATAGGAAAAAACGGTTTAGTAAAAAAGTCTTTTTTAGATTTAGGTTGTAAGGTGTTTGAAGTTAATTATCCAAATCATAATAACGAACAACAATTAGCTGAATTCTCTACAATGGTCAGAGAAATGATAATTAATGAAAAAATAAACATCATTCATGCCCATCAAACTCCCTCGGCCTACCTGATATTTTCGATTGCTAAGGATTTAAACATCCCTACTGTTTTTACTGTCCATGGTACGTACTATCCTATTGAGCAACTAACTGAAGTGCTAAATCTCACTTCAAAAATTATAAGTGTTAGTTACCCAGTCCACAATTATATACAAAATAATACTTCTTTAAATTCATTTATCATTCCAAATGGAATAAATACTCAAAAATATACCTTTCGAACCATTACTAATTTGAGAAACGAATTAAATATTCCCCCAAATACAACTATATTGATGTACGCTAGCAGGTTAACATGGGCTAAAGGGAAGATTGGCTTGACATTACTTAGAGCTTGCAAGAAGTTAAAATTAAGAGGCTTTGACATCCATGTCGTCATTGTAGGAAAAGGACCTTATTTTAAGAAAATTAAAAAACTTGCAGATAAAATTCATGTTTTATGTCAAAGCAAGTTTATTCATATTCTTGGAGAAAGACAAGATATGGAGACTTTATTATCTAGTGCAGATTGTGTGATTGGAACAGGCAGGGTTGCTTTGGAGGCTATGTCTTGCGGAAAACCTGTTATTGCAGTAGGGAATCATGGCTATTTTGGTGTGATAGACAAAGATCATTATGAGGAAGCTTGGAAATGTTATTTCGGTGACCATGGATCAATATCCAAAAGAAGTAGGCTTATTTTTTTCAGAGATATTTCTAAACTTATTTCTAAAAAAAAAGATTTTCTACACAAAATGGGTGTAGATTCAAGAGAATGGGTCGAAACTGAGTTTAATATAAAGGATATGACCAATAGAACTCTGGAAATATATGAATCATGCAAACGAGAGTGATTATTCAACATGGCAAAAAAAGGTTTTGTATATTGGATGGATAGGATTTTTTAACTTAGGGTATGAATTATTATGGAATGTTTTTAAAAGAACATTTAATGAATATTTGAGCAATAATGAAATGGTGATCCTGGCCTCTTATTGGAGGCTCCCAAACAAATTCAAGAACAAACAAAGGACAAGTTAATTGCGATCAATTGGGGGACAACCTATAATCGTTTATACAGCGGAAAAGAGAAGGAAATTGAAGATAAACTAGCTCTCGTTGCAAAAAAACTTATTATAAGAGGCGATGGACAGCCTGATTACCTTCAATACCCTTGGGATACCGTTTAAGGTTTTGAGTCTATAATATAGAGCAAAATAGTAAGAAAATTCAAGAGCAATACAATAAATCATATTTATTTAATTCAACCCTTTAAGGACAAATTATTTTTATAAAAATAAAAAAGGGTTATATCCCCTTGAGAATATAGGTTTATTTTCGAATCAAAGCTCACTTAAATATTAATTAAGTGAGCTTTTTTTAGTTCCATTAGGGATCGTTTCTTTTCATATAAGATCAATATGCTCACCCGCTGTCAAGGTAAAGTGGACGGAGCAATCTATATCGGACTTCAAGTGCAACTAGTACTTTAGAGACAATAAAAGTAAAAAAGGGAAAATAAAATGAAGAATAGACATGTCCTTTTTTATTAGATTAAGATAGCCATTCGGGGTCAGCATATTTTTTAAAATCGGTTGTAATGGATATTTTTTCCGATGTCCTAAATAGGTATCCTAGATCAGGGTTCCAAGTGTGAAATATTTGATCTCTTCTAAAATAAGTATAATTATATCGACTGGTCGAACAGATTCGAATCCCTGCGGCAACACATTTTTTAAAGAATTGCTTATCTTCTCCAAGAGAAAGATCAGGAAAGGATACCTTTTCAAAAACTTCCCTTTTCGCTACAATTGTACCCCCATGAACCATGTTAATTTTTCTATTTTCACGGTTTGGAAAGCGAAGGATCAACTGGTTCTTATTTTCAAAATACAAATAATAAGTTCTTTTTCCGACAATTTGTACATTGTCTATAAAACTATTCATGGCTTCTGTTAAATACGCCGGGGCATAATAATCGTCATCATCAAATTTAGCAATAGTGTCATACTTTGCTTTGGAAATTCCGTAGTTAAGACAATAACCAAGCGATACATCCTCCGGCAGTTGAAAAATAGTGACGTTTTGAAACAGTTCCGCCTTCTTCATCCATTCTTCTATATTTAATCGATTATTATTTAAGATGATAATTAATTCTTTCATTTTCCATTCTTGATTGCTATAATTGTCAAAAATGTTTTCCATGAAGTAAAGCTTATTTGTACAGGTTATGATCGAAACGCCGCTTCTTTCCTCATCAATCATTTGCTCTGTCATTGGAAACTAACCCCATTTCAATTGCTTTTCCACCATCTTTTATTAATTACCATATGAAGGCAAGCGTTGGATGGACACAGTTTCTGTGGGATTTTTTTAAGTTTCCTTCCTTTTTCCTAAGGTTCATAGGCATCCCTTTATCTGTCCAATAAAGGTACCGAGGACCCCTACAAGTATTGAAATCGACGCAAACGTATGAATCAGGTTCATTCATTTGACAATACTTGTTTTATGATCAATTTGGTATTCAGACATAACCCCCTCAATAAACGAAGAAATATTGAGCTGTGCCTTAGTTCTTTCTTTTTTACCGATAAATGCTCGCGATTTATTCAAAGCAAGTTGATTATTTTCTGGATTTTTCGATATCGATGGAAACTACTGGTGCGAGGGTTTTAATTTTCAAGTCATTAGGGGAAGCACTGCTCTGGTATTCGCGGGTCTGGTCCTTAATAGGTCACGATGTAAAGTATCTTTCATTTAAATACGGCAAAGGTGCTCACACTTACTGTGGGTTGTTCCATTTACCGTGAAACGAAAAAATATGCAACCTCGTGCGATGAAAGGGCTCTTTATTAAAACTTAAAAAGAAGACAAAAAAGACAACCTTTTTCAG
>NZ_JBPXRO010000069.1:0-4631 GCF_051842875.1 Neobacillus sp. C211 | reverse complement strand
GCTAGAAAAAGTGTGTTGCAATTCTTTAGGTTGATTACCTCCCTGTTGATTTCCGAGGAAGGCACGCAGACTCCTGCGGGAGGACGGGGCTGGGGAGACCCCGCAGGCGCTAGCGCCGAGGAGGCTCCCCGGACCGCCAGCGGAAAGCGAAGTGCCTAGAGCGGAAATCAACAGGCCCATTAGCAGGTACAATGAATAATTAAATGCTGAGAATAAAAAATTGCCGAGAAAATACCCTTTCTCGACAATCTGACCCTTGTGCTACAAGGGTCTTCTTTTGTATTTTTCGGAAATAATCACATTTAGACTCTATTTGGAGCAAAAAAACCGAATTTGACTACTAATACCAAACTTCCCTGCAATTACCCTATACCTTGCTTCCGGCTTAATTGATCCAAAAAGATAGTCACGAATCTACTACACCGATCCATATCATTCATTTGGAGGCTAACCTCGATTTTTAGGGTGGCAATTAAATTTGTGTGTACGTAAAGCATATCCTTAAATTCATCAACAGCTCCACAAAACTTCGGGTAACCACTATCCCCTGTGCCGATTACACCTGTCAGTACCTTTTTCACGTTCTGAGTTTCGAATGCACGATAAAGCTCCATCATTTCTTGAGGAATTTCGCCATTTCCCCAAGTATAGGTTCCGATCACAATAGCCGCAAACTGGGATAAATCCCTAACTCGAAATTGCTCGATCCGAAAGAGAGAAGCCATTACATTCTTCTTAAAAAATAAATGAAAAATTCGTTGAGCTAATTCTTCAGTATTTCCTGTTTTGGAAGAATATACGATGGCAATTTTCATAATTCATCGAAACCGTTTGATTGTGTTACCTTTGCATAGCTTCTTGACTTCTGTTCAAAAAAATCGGATTTTGTTCCATTCATCATTTCATCACTGAAAACATGGATCCAAGGCATTGGGTTTACCCTTTCTTTAAATAAGTTCTGTAAACCTAGCTGTCGAAGCCGCTTATTTGCAAGATATTCGGTGTATCTTTCGTACTCGCTCAATTCAATACCATCTATATCCTTTAAAATCATATGTGCCCACTCTTTTTCAAGTTGGACAGCTTGTCCAACCACTTTATACACATAATCAATGTTAGCCTCTGTATGTAAATCCGGATTTTCTGTTAAAAGAATTCGCAGGAACTGTGCCATAAAATAAGCATGCTGCATTTCATCCCGTTGTATATAGCTAATCATTGTACTAGTTTTAAGCATCTTTTGCTGGCGGGCAAGATGATAGAAAAAAGCAAAGCCAGCATAAAAATAAATACCCTCTAGATTAATAGAATTCACACCTAGTTGAAATAAATTTTGTGGTGTAGGATTCTCACGGAAACTTTCATATGCATCTAATATCAGTTGGTTTCTTTTTTGAACGATTGGATCATTTTTGGCTTTATTGAACCAATCCTTTTGTTCATTTAAAGGTACAAGAGAACTTAATATATAGGAATACGATTCATTATGCACCGCTTCCTGCTGGGCGATGACAGCAAATATTGCTTTAAAGCTAGAATCTGTCACATAATCCATTACTTGACACATTGTTGGTGTTTGCAGGCTGTCTAAAGAAGCAAGTTGTGTATTTATTCGTAAAAAGACATCTTTCTCCTTTGAACTGAGAAAGTCCCACTGTTTTATATCATCTTGCATATTAATCTCTTGAGCTTTCCAAAAGTTTGACAATAAAGTCTGATATAAATCGTATATCTGTGGATAAGCAATATCATTCCAGTTGAGTAAGCCTGATGATTTTCCATTAATAATACCAGTTGATTTATTGGGAAACTCGGGGTTTAACAGTTTTATTCTTGATAGCGGTAAATGAATACCCATAAAATAATCTTCTCCAATCTATTCTAAAAGATGTTAGCTATGGCAAGCATCACATTCGTCAATTTCTGTTTGAGATGTGCTTCTAACATAGTACGTTGTCTTTAGTCCCTGCTTCCAAGCTTCCATATGCAGGTTGAGCAAGTCCTTTGCTTTTATATCGTGCCTAACGTATAAATTAAAGCTAATGCCCTGATCAATATGGCGCCCACGTGCCGCATTCTGTTTAATACTCCACACTTGATCTAATTCATGTCTTGATCGGCGATAATAGTCATATGTGATATGGTTTAAATCCGGTGCAGTAACTTTAAATTTAAAATTCTTCTTTTCCTCTGCATATTCAACAGAATAGATAGGATCGATTCCGTCAGTGGAACCTCCAATTTTCGCTGTGGATGAATTGGGAGCGATAGCCATTAACCAGCCGTTCCGAATGCCATGATTAACGACATCCCTTTTTAGTGCGATCCATCTCTTCGATTGGTAATTTTTCCGTTCAAAATAACTTCCTGAATGCCATTCTGAATCCTTAAATAGACTATAAGACCCTTTCTCCTTTGCTAGTTCCATTGATGAACGGATCGTATAAAATGCAATGTCCTCATACAGATGATCTGCATAATTTACCGCTGCTTCAGACTCCCAGTAAATCCCTTTAAGAGCTAGTAGGTGGTGCCATCCAAATGTACCAAGACCCACGGCTCTGTACTTTTTATTTGTAAGTTGAGCCTGTCCAACAGTGATTGTATTTAAATCAATCACGTTATCGAGCATTCTTACTTGGATCCTAATTAAACGCTCTAAAACATCTGCGGGTACTGCTTTCGCCAGATTAATAGACGATAAATTACATACAACGAAATCACCCGGTTTACGAACAATGACGAGATTGCCCTCTTCATTTTGGTATTCGTTAACTATGGTCGTTGCGGACATATTTTGAGCAATTTCTGTACATAAATTACTGCAGTAAATAGAAGTTCGGCCCTTCCCCAATACATGCTTATTCGGATTTTGCCTGTTTACTTCATCACGATAGAACATGTATGGTGTTCCTGTTTCTAATTGAGCAACCATGATTCGTGTCATAATATCCATGGCACGATATGTTTTACGAGGAAGAAGCGGGTTACCTGCGGCCTCTTCATATTTCTCGGTAAAGAATTTAACATCCGTTTCATCATAAAAATCCTCAAGTCCGAGAAGGTTCCCTTTTTCATCCTTCCAGCCCATAAATTGTTTTACTTGATGGGGACAAAATGTATGCCACTGCCCAATACTTCTTCCATCCTCATCTTTCTCTTCTAATTTTTTCATAAATAGGTCTGGTATGGTGACACCCGTAAAAATGTCATGGGCCTTACGGCGTTCATCCCCATTATTTGTTTTTAAATCGAGAAAACCGTTCATGATATCTTTATGAAATAAATCTAGGTAAACCGCAATGGCACCTTGACGTTGACCTAACTGATCAACACTGACAGCTGTATTATTTAACAATTTAATCCATGGCACAATTCCGGAAGAGTTTCCTTTGAATTTCTTAATATCGGAACCAAGGGCACGAACTTTACCATAATAAATCCCTATACCTCCGCCATCCTTGCTTAGCCGAGCAATATCCCAATTATTTAAATAGATGCTATCAAGGGAATCATCTACTGTATCAATAAAGCAGGAGGAAAGCTGACCAAAGCTTTTGCCTGCATTCGCTAAAGTGGGGGTAGCAACCGTCATATATAAATTACTAAGTGCCCAATACGCTTCCTTTACAAGTTGTAAGCGGATGGACTCCTTTTCATCCTTCATAATCGTCATGGCAATAATCATGAACCGCTCCTGCGGGAGTTCATATACATTTCTATTATGATCTTGAGCAAGATAGCGATCCGCCAGTAAAAATAACCCTATGTAATTAAATAATAAATCTTTATCTGGAATTATCTCTTTTGCTAGTTGTTCGATTTCATCTTTACTATATAAGCTAAGTAAATTATGAGAATATATCCCGGTAACTGTCAATTCTTTTATTAATCTATAAAAATCTCCATATTTTAACGAACGATTATAGCCTCGATTTTTTGCTGACTTTCCATATAATTCATTTAGATATAAACGGGCAGCGACAAATGTCCAATTTGGTTGGTCTATTGCAATTTGATTCACAGCATATAATAAAGCTTGGTGATTAGCTTCCCCTTCTGTTTCATCCAGTTTACTAATTTGCTCTTTAAGCTCCGTAGTATCTATCTGATATTTTTCTGAAACTTGATTAATAGATTCTAATACGTAATTAAGTTCTGTTTGAATCTCCTTAGTTATCAATACAATTCCCCCTATAATAAAAAAATCCGCTCAACGGTAATTGAGCGGATGAAACGATACACTACAAAAGGAATAAAAAAATCCAATGCCTCCTGTCGCCACCGTTCATCTTCTCAATCCCCGAAGAAGTTGAAACATCTTAAGAAAGACAGGTCTCCTGACTCATGCTTCTTCCTACTTTGAACCCTTCCCATATAAGTACCTAATAGATTAGACATTTCTTATACAGTGGTTTGCTCATTTCGTCAGCATTTACAGTTGCGGGGGCAGTTCTGGATTTACACCAGATTCCCTATTAAGCCACAATGGCATCGTCTCTTAAGGCTAACACAATATATAGTTTGATTATTATTTATTGAAACAATATATAGTGAATCAATTAATTTAAATAATAGTATAGTCACCAAAATAATTCAAGTCTATTATTAAATAAAAATGAAACCTATCT
>NZ_JBPXRO010000068.1:0-5168 GCF_051842875.1 Neobacillus sp. C211 | reverse complement strand
CACCACTTAATTTTTTATTGTTTGGTTGTGTTAAGAGCAGTGTATTATTGATTTTACAGCTCTGTTGATTTGCGCGGAAGGCACGCAGACTCCTGCGGGAGTACGGGGCAGGGGATACCCCGCAGGCGCTTCAGCGTCGAGGAGGCTCCCCGGCACGCCCGCGGAAAGCGAAGTGCCTGGAGCGCAAATCAACAGACATGTTGCAAAGCATATATATTAATAATATTATAATAAATTAACGCGGTGAATGGTTAAAGTTATTGTAGAAAATTTGAGGCTGTCGAAAGTTTCTCGACAGCCTGAAGGCAGAGACTTTCTCTCTGCCTTTTTGGTTTATTTAGCATGTGTGATTACACCTTTCAAAGTGGAGGGTTTTTTTTCCAAATCTAACAGTTTTTCCTTCATATCTAAACCGCCGCGAAAACCAGTTAACTTCCCGTTCTTACCAATCACACGATGACAAGGAACGGTAATTAATATCGGGTTTGCCCCAATTGCAGCGGCAACGGCACGTACTGATTTAGGTTTCTGCAGGAGTTCCGCGATTTCTGAGTAAGTATGTGTGCATCCATAGGGAATTTCATTTAATACGTTCCAAACAGATTGTTGAAAGGGAGTCCCTTGAAAATCGATTGGAAAGGTAAAGGACGTGAGCTTTTCTTGAAAATATTCGGTGAATTCGTCTACAAAAGGTTGTAATTTTCTATCATCACGCTCCAAAAGGTGATGCGGGAGTTTTTTTTGAACCCAAGTCACCAGTTCTTCGAAGCCCTTATGATTGGACCCAACATAACAAAGTCCATCTACCGTTGCTGCGAGATACATTTTCCATGGACCATATATAAACAAACTCCAATAAATTTTCTTTTCCATTGTATAAACCTCCATTCTTTATTCCTTTCGGATCATTTGGCGATACTCTGATGGAGTATGGCTGGTTATTTTTTAAAAAGTGTAGCAAAATGGGTCGGGTTTGGGATACCGACTAACATACTGATTTATCAGACCATGCGTCTCCGTTCGTAACTCCTGTAGTATTTCTATACTCTTTACCATAACACCTTGGAATCAGTATACCTCTATTAAGTAAGGGAAGTAAGATATTTTGAATATAAAAGCAAGATTCCAAAGGTAAATGTAAGCGCTCTAAAATAGTTAAAGAAATATTCACAGAATTTTAAAAGAATTTGTTATAAAATAGAAGTATGTTAAACGTTTCACATACTAAATGGTTCAATTAAAAAGGAGTATATTATATGGGATATAGTAAACCCGAAACAATCATGGAAATTACCGTTGAAAATGGAGTGAAAAAATCAAAATACCCTCCTTTACAGACCCTGATATTAGGTTTTGAAGCAGGTGCCTTCATTGCTTTAGGTTATTTACTTTTCATCCGTGTCACAGCAACTTTAACAGGAAATTTAGAGGGGTTAAGCAGTTTGATTGGTGCGTCTGTCTTCCCAATCGGCCTTATCCTAACCTTGCTTGCAGGTGGTGAGCTATTAACAGGAAATATGATGGCTGTGCCTCTAGCTCGAATGGCGAACAAGATTAGCACTAGACAAGTTTTCTATAACTGGTTTCTTGTTACGGTTAGTAACTTTATCGGGGCCATTTTTGTAGCATACTTTTTTGGACATCTGGTTGGACTTACCGAATCAGGCCCCTTCTTGGAAAGAACGATTAGTATTGCTGACCATAAATTAGAAGCAACCTTTCTCCAAGCATTCGTTTCGGGGATTGGCTGTAATTGGCTGGTGGCAGCGGCAGTGTGGCTTTGTTATGGAGCAAACGATATGGCCGGAAAAATTGCGGGTATTTGGTTTCCAACGATGGCATTTGTCGCAATCGGATTCCAACACGTTGTAGCGAATATGTTTGTGATTCCTGCAGCGATATTTGCCGGCCATTTTACTTGGCTAGGATATATTGAAAATTTTATCCCTGTCTTTCTAGGCAATGCGGTTGGCGGATCTGTCTTTATCGCACTCGCATATTGGCACGCCTATAAGAAAAATGAACGCACATATTCGGAACCAAAAGTGGTTCAACCAATGATGAAAAGCAGCGTAAGATAATTTACAGATCAAAAAAATCATATATCTTCACTGATCAAGCTCCTTACACCTAACCTATGGGGCTTTTTGCATATTAATCAATACTTATAAGTCATATTGACATGCAAACGGGAATAAAATCCAAGAATGAATGGACTTCGTTGGAGGTCAGCATTTACTGCATGAAAATAAAAGATAAGAGGTTGGGGGAAATGACAAAGAGTTCGTGGCTAGTATCAATTTTATTAATCTGTAGCTTAATACTTATTGCCGGATGTACAGAAAAAACGAATACAGTAAAGAAAGTTGAAGAAAAAGTATCTGAACCAGGAAAACAAATGCCCAATAAAACACCACTAGAACCACAGAATGAAGAAAAACCAAAACCAATTACGGTAAATGTCATTGATCCGAATACAAATGCTATTTTGGAAACCTTTTTACCGGTGGAAATGGGTTTTGGAACCGATAATGAAACCTATAAAAAGGAACTTGAAAAATGGGCAAAGGATTTAGCAAGAGGGACGGAAAGTACCAAAGGATATGACCAACGAATGATTCTTGATAAGATTGGCTCCAATGGTCAAATCATTAAAGGCAAACCAAGAATTATCTTAGAGGAATCAGAGTTAGTTGAAAAGGTCATAACAGCATCGGCAACGGGTGGAGATATTGAACTACCTTTATATGTGACCGAGAGCGGTTATAAGCCTGAGGATGTTGACCAGTTAGGGGAAGTTGTCGTGGCAAGCTTTACAACGAGATTTAATAGCGGAGTTGTAGGCCGTTCAAAGAATATAGAGCTGTCGGCCGAGGCCATTAATAATATCATTGTCGGAGCGGGAGATATTTTCTCATTTAATACTACTGTAGGTCCAAGTGATGCTGGCCACGGATATCAAAAGGCGAAGGAAATTGTAAATAAGCAATTAGTCGACGGAATCGGCGGAGGAATTTGCCAGACGTCATCAACCCTATTCAATGCAGTGGATCAGGTAGGTGTTAGTTATATTGAAAAACATCACCATTCCTTGTCGGTTGGGTATGTACCTGCGGGCAGAGATGCAACCGTATCTTATGGTGGACCGGACTTTCAATTTCAGAATACCACCGGTGCCCCATTTATCATTAAATCCATCTATAAAAAGGGAACCTTAACCATCGAAGTAAGGACATCATCAACCTACCAAAGTCTGATAGTCAAACAACAATGAGTGTCAGGCACCAAACTTCTTTGGTGCCTTTTCTGCATATTCCTAACCTACAAGGAGAAAAATACCTTTGGTTCTTTTAGAAAATTGTAGGAGGAATAGTATGAAATTGTTTCAAAAAACGTTTCTTTCCTTATCGATCCTAGCACTGGTGGCGATAACGGGATATCAAAGTGCTTCAGCTCGTGCCCTAAGGGATATTGATAATCAATTTCAAACTGTTACTAAGCCTCAAGTTGTAGAGGTTAGCAGACAGAAACCAACTATAGGAAAAGATCAAGGGTTATCTGAAGAATATCATGGACATAAATCCAACCGTCCAGAAACGGTCAATCCCAAAAAGGGAAAGCCACCGGCCGCAAATAATCGTTTCATTCAGGTCCAACTATTAGGGATAAATGACTTGCATGGCCAATTAAATGTGACTCGGAAAGTAAACGGGAAACCGGCCGGTCGGGTCGATTATTTAGCAGCCTATTTAAAACAGCGTGAAGCAGAAAATAAAAATACGCTATTGGTTGAAGATGGAGACATGGTTGGGGCCAGCCCTCCAATTTCGGCCCTTTTACAGGATGAACCAACAATCGAGATCTTGAACAAACTGGGTTTTGACATCGGTACTGTTGGTAATCATGAATTTGATGAAGGCTTAACAGAACTGATGCGCCTCATAAAAGGGGGAACACATCCGAAAACAGGCAATTTTGCAGGTTCAAACTTCCCATGGATTGTTGCTAATGTGGTCAATGAGAAAACAGGAAAAACGATTCTGCCTCCTTATCAAGTGATCAAAGTAAATGGGATGCCCATTGGTTTTATCGGTGTGGTAACTACTGAGACTCCAACGCTTGTTGTCCCTAGCGGTGTGGCTGGATTAAAATTCACGGATGAAGTAGAAGCAATTAATCAGAATGTAGCGGAATTGAAAAAACAAGGGGTAAAAGCGATTGTCGTTTTAGCCCATAACCCAGGCACTTCAGGTCCAAACGGAGAAAATCCAGCAGGGCAGCTTGTCGATATCGCAAACCGGGTCGACGATGAAGTGGATATCATTTTTGGCGGCCATAATCATGCCTATATGAACGCAACGATTGACAATAAACTAGTTGTTCAATCCTATTCCTATGGAACTGCCTTCTCTGATGTTGATCTTGAGATAGATCCTAAAACAAAGGATATTGTCTCAAAAAGAGCTGAGATTGTAACTACCTTTCAAGAAGGAATCGAGCCCGATCCCGAAATAAAGAAAATGATAGAAGGATATGAAGCAAAAATAGAACCGATAGTTAATCAAGTTGTTGGCTCTTCATCTGAAAGTCTGACGGCCAAGCAAAATGAAAATGGTGAGTCAGTGCTTGGCGATTTTATTGCGGATGCACAAAGGAAAGCGTTGAATACCGAATTTGCCTTTATGAATCCTGGCGGCATTCGAGCCGATATTGATCCTGGCGATATCACCTGGGGAGAAATTTACACGGTACAGCCCTTTAATAATGACCTTGTCAAAATGTCGATGACGGGAAAGCAAATCCGAGAATTGCTCAACCAGCAGTGGGGAGCAACAAAAACGAACATGTTGCAGATTTCTGGCATAAGCTATACTTGGGATCCAAATAAACCAGCAGGGCAAAGGGTAGTGAGCACCAAGCTTCCAGATGGCACGGAAATGGATCCTAATAAATCTTATTCTGTGACAGCGAATATTTTTCTTTCTGGTGGCGGAGATGGATTTACTGTATTTACTCAAGCTAAAAACAAAGAAGTCGGACCCGTTGACCTTGATGCATTAGTTAACTTCAGTAAAGCCCAGCCAAAACCGTTCACTTATGGTATTCAAAATAGAATAAAAAGGGTTCAGTGACATCCTTGGTGTTTTAAAAAAAGGTGTCAGGCCAGA
>NZ_JBPXRO010000067.1:0-5197 GCF_051842875.1 Neobacillus sp. C211 | reverse complement strand
GCAGAATAGTTCAATAATGGAACCTACAAAAGTAAATAATTTGACATTTTTGTTGGTTCCTTTATTATATGCCTTCTGAAGTGCCCAAAAATGTTTCTGTCATTTATTCAAATTCATTCTTACGGTCTCTGAAAAAGTCGTAGAAATACCTTACATTTTCAAGTTCCGTCCATCTATAGGTTCTAAAAAGGGGAGCGTCAAGATTATAGATTTTAGCATCTAGTGTTCCCAACATAAATGGCGAATGTGTCGCTATAACAAACTGACAGTTAAAAAATCTAGCCAGTTTATTGATTTCTTCTGCCAACTGAATTTGGTTTGTCGGTGAAAGAGATGTTTCAGGTTCATCGAGCAGGTATAATCCATTAGGGGCAAGATACTCATCAAATATTTGCATGGATGTTTCTCCGTTAGAATACTTCTCATTGGCAAACTTCATAATCTCGATTTGTTTGTACATCTGTGAAGAATGTTTCAACTTTTCCAAATTTTCCTTAGTATAACCCAATTTAGAGTGCTGGTACAGGTAACCTTCCTTAAGAACTGCTTCCTGCTGAATCTTCTTAATCTCATATAAAATATCTTCGCTTTTGATGTACTGACTATTAGGCGGTATTTGATTTGACTCTCCGTCACTCTTATTTTCGCCTAGGCTGTATGAACAATCCATCATGTAATCTGGCTGGTATGTATTATAACCATTATTTGAAAGGTCCTCAGCCCCCGTAATATTCAGCTTGTTTGCTATTAAATTTAACAGCGTGGACTTGCCCGAACCGTTGTTACCATACAAAACTGTAATGTTATTAAAGACAAACACTTCACCAGTTATTTTTCTAAACACATTGTATGGATAGGCATTAGGATTCTTGACTGTATGAGGGGAAAGTTTAAAGCTTTTTAAATATATCATAGGGGTAAACCTTCCTTTGGGAAAATGAATAGCTATAATCAATACTATCATCATTTTACCACGTTTGCAGAAATATAGAGTGAAGGTTGAATTTATGTTGTTCAGCACCGCTTTTTCTTCTAAAGTGTAGAAATACCTTAGTCTATGAGGTATTAAAAGTGTTAAATTAGACTATAATACCTTCTCTTCTTACTATAGGGGTGCAAGAGTATAAGAATGGGACTGCTGCGGCAATCCCTTTTTCTTATTGTACTAAAGAAGCAGAATAGTTTAACAAGGAAATGGATTTATATGGTAAAGTGGAAGTGGGCGACTATTTTCCGTTGATACCGTTATTAGTTGTTGTTGCTATTGTACTTCATCGATCTAGGGTATTTCCTAATATTGTTAAATACATTGGTTATGGGTACTTCTTTGTACTAACGTTGGTATTCATCATAGTAAGAGAAAGAATTAGTTACCTTTAAGAACATCCTCCTATTCCTGATATTTATTGGGAGAAAAATTCAGATTGGTCTGATATAGGGCTTTTACTGTATTTAGTTTCAACAACAGTCATATTTCTAATCGTATGCTTTTCTTGGTTTAAAAGAGAGAAAGACTTTAAAGGAAAAATTCTTATGTTTCTTTTCTTTTTAGTTGGATGGGTATTGCTAATTGTTTATGCTTTTTTCTTTAGTATGACTTTGGGATATAGTCCGTAAAATAATTTTTTTAAAGTAACGGGTTCGTATAAAATTATATATAATTTAAATACTAAATTTGTCCACATAAAGATTAAGGAATGATGATATGATCCAAGATAGGATGTTAAGAATAGGTATATTAGGTGTACTTTCAACAATACCAGGAGAGATTGCTTCGAGGATATTTGTACATTTTGGCTTCGGCAAGTTTGGTATTTATGAATTATCAAGTCTTATTATTACTTTTAACAGACCTGTACTTACCATAGGATTAATGGTAGATTTTTTAGTTAGTAGTGTTTTTGCAGTCTTACTTTACTTTATATTTGAAAAGTTTGGTTCATGCCATTTGGTTATAAAAACGACCGTGGGCAGTTTATTTGCCTGGTTAGTATGTGAACTATTATTCACAACATTAATAGAAGGTAAGTATATCGATATTAGACCCATCAATGATTATTATTCTCATATTTTCAGCACCATCATTTTTGGTATTACATTAGGATTGTTGCTAAAAAAATTTATATTCAAGAGTTAACCCTATATTAGGAGTTATATTAAAAGAAATTGTGAACAATAGCACTTAAACTATCGGGTGCGATTCTTCAATAACGAAGGATCGCTTTTTCTTATTCAAGTAAAGGGGCAGTTTAGTTTAACAAAGTGATGGGGAAATATGGTAAAATTAAAATAAATTATAAAGGTGGAGAGTGTACTAATGAAGGTACTTTTGGAGTTAATACGAATAGCTTTCATATTTGTATTTTTCGGAGGAATTTTAAGTGCCTTTATAAAGTATATCTACTCAAAATTAGGGACTGATACCAATACTTATGGCTGGATGGGACTAACAGCGATTCTTATTTTACTTTTGGTTCTATATAGGAATAAATTGTAGTTTAGTGGATGGTACAAAGGTAAAGGTAGAGAAAAACTCCCCAAAAAAGTATCAAAATTGCTTATTTCCAGTTCAATATTATTATTGTTATTACCTCCGATTCTAAGTTTCTTCTTAAGCTAACGGGTGCGGTTCTTCAATAGTGAGGGATCGCTTTTTTTTCTTCAAGTAACGGGGCAGTTTTGTTTAAAAGTATTGTAAAAAAAAGTTAAATTTGTAATATAATATAAGTAATTCGTTGGTTAGTTTGGAGGTGTTATGATGATTTGGATTTATATATTTACACCTATCATTATATTGGTTGGAATAGCCATTTATTTTGACAAAAAATCTGGGGCGACTTCACCAGATGAAAGAACAGCTGATAAGTTAGAGGAATATCCACCAGAAAATCCTTTCGGACCCAATAATTTTTGACCATAAAATGATTCAAATACAACTTTTCAAAGACATTGTGAAGGATTGTACTTAAAGTAACGGGTGCTTATGTGAAAGATGGGATGGCTGCGGCGATCCCGTTTTCTTATTGTGCAAACGTTTGCATGTTAGTTGAATACTAGGACGCATTTGAACTATATTATGACATAAAAAATCCCCTCAATTTTTTCTTGAAAGGAATCACGTTTGTTTTGCGTTTTCAAGTTTTGATTTAATTTGGTTATTTTGAGATATTATGACACTGCTAAAAATTATTGTTGCTACAAAGCCTAAAAGTGAAAAAAAGACAAAAACAGCCAAATTGGTATTATCACGCATAACAGAACCTCCCTTTAGTAATAAGTATAGTTTGTATAAATAAACCATTTACTATTCGTAATTGCATACTTCGAGGAAAATGTGCAATAGAACAAAAGGACTTGTTCCACTAACGTGGCAGTTTAGTGTAAGAAGGTAAATTTTGGAATACACTTGTTTTATGAGGTGTAGAGGTGATTAAATGAATAACGATTATCCACGACAAGGCTTAAGAATAAGATGTGAACAATGCGTACATCCAGAAGTTAGAAGGGCTTGTCTAGAATTTGGAAAGTGGTTAAGGAAGGAATTTGAATTTCCGATTAGAGTTGTTGTTTACCTAAAAAAAGATTATGAAATTAAAAGTCAGGCTGATAATGAATTAGTATCGGGTACATTTTTTGGTCCTTTTGACAAAAATGAAGAACCATATATAAGAATAGCTACTGGTGACTATTTAGAATTATTAGAAGAGGATGGGCAAGATAACGCACTTGCTGCTATTCTTGGTACAATTGCCCACGAATTGGGACACTATTATCAATGGATTGATGACCTTGAACTTGATGATGAAGAGGCAGAAGAAGAGGCAGAAAATGAAAGAGAGTATATGCTTGATTTATATGCCCAGAATAGAGACCACCCATAAATAGTTAAGAATTTCTTCTTTAACTACCATGGAAGAACGATGTAGGATTCCATTCTCTGTGGTGCAGCATTGTTGCATGGATGGCTAACGGGTGCATTAGTAAAAAAATAAAAAAAGGTGAACTAATAGTGAATATACAAGTCAAACTGAAAGATATAATTGAGGAAATGGAAATACAGTTTGAAGAGTCACGTTCGTTACTAAATATTCAAACGGGTGAAATAGTGTTAGTAACATCGGAGGACTTGAGAGCTGCTGAAGACGAAAAACCATTTGATCATTTAAATGAATGGGAACAAGAAAATAGAATGATTGCAATTGATGTGGTTGAAAACTTTGAAAATTATATAGAGTTGCCTACTAAATATGAAGTGAATGAGTATGAAATAATGGAAAACTTTTGCTTAACAGTCAGTGATCAACGGAAGCAGGAATCCTTATTAAGTGCAATTAACGGAAAGGGTGCCTTTAGAAGATTTAAGGACAAAATAATAGATTTTGAAATCGAAGATCAATGGTATTCATATCGTGATGAACGTTTTAAACAAATTGCGATTGAATGGTGTCAGGAAAATAAAATAAACTTTATTGAATAGAAATGACAGGGGGTGATTACTGAACCAAAGGGTAATCACCTTTTCTTATTAAAGTAAGTAGAGAAGTAGGTTTAGTGAAAAAAGATAAAAAGTCTATATCCAAGATATAGACTTTATTACCCAAGATTCAAGATGGGACACGAGAAATATCATTTATCACGAAATGAAATTCGAGCAATTGTTGGAACTAAATTATTTTCATCTGTAAGTTGTTTAACAATATTGTCTATGTTTTCAATGGATTGAATCCTACTCTCGCCTGGTTTTTCTTTGATTTCCAAATTGACTATTTGGTAATTTATATCATAATCACCTGTCATTGTGTATCTTTTATATCCATTTTCCTGAAGTTTTAAGTCAATTTTGTCTAAAAAGTGAGAATCAGTAATCTTTCTCCAAACTTCATCCCTTTTTCTTAACAAATTTGGATGAGCTGTTTCCAGTACCTGCCCATCTTTTAGTTTAGTCTCTGTGGATTTTTCCTTTCCTTGGGCAAACGAATTATTGAAAGATAGCAGTAATCCAGTAATCAACCATACACCCAGCCATTTTTTTGGGCTTAACATTTTACCATCTCCTAAAAAGTTCGTATTTATCAATCGTTAAATAAAAAATCAGGTAAATAATGGTTAATGGTTCTTCTTGAACTAACGGGTGCAAGAGTTGAAGATTGGGATGGCTACGGCAATCCCTATTTTTATTGCACTAACGGGGCAGGTA
>NZ_JBPXRO010000066.1:0-6736 GCF_051842875.1 Neobacillus sp. C211 | reverse complement strand
TTCGTTAGTGGAATATGAAAAGTATTATTTCTTGATTTGAATCAATACTTATTGTTAGGGAAAATCATCTAAACAAATTAGATTGTTTATTAATTCATTCAATATAGTTTACGTTATTATCTTGGCACCATTTAATCGCAATTTCTTTAAAACACTCGTCACGATAGGAATACCATTGATCCTCGATTTCAAAATCTATTATTTGGTCTTTAAATCTTCTAAAGGCACCTTTTCCCTTAATTGATCCTAATAATATATCCTGCTTTCTCTGGTCACTGATAGTTAGGCAAAAGTCTTCCATAATTTCATATTCATTGACTTCATATTTTGTTGGTAACTCTATGTAATTCTCAAAATTTTCAACAACATCATTTGCAACCATTAAATTTTCTTGTTGCCAATCAGGTAAATGATCGAATGGTTCTTCATTTTCAGCAGCTCTCAAGTCCTCCGATGTTACTAAAACTATTTCACCAGTAGTAATATTTAGTAATGAATGTGACTCTTCGAACTGTATTTCCATTTCTTCAATTATATCTTTAAGCTTTACTTGAATGCTCATAATATAGCTCACCTTCCATTTTTCTATTGAGACCATATGGTTAATCAACAACAAGATGCAAGAGTGCCTCACAGAATATTTCAGCTAGAAATTCGTTCTTATCAACAGTTAAAATTCATTTGTTAAACCACGTAAAATTTGATGTTATAATTAGTCTTTCTCCATTATCAGATTTATGAGCTTAGGTCATCCTTTTTTATAGCGTGTTCAGCTTCAATTTCCTCACTTAACTCCGGGAACTGTTTCTTAAAAGATTTTACTATCTTTGTGGTTTTACTGAATACATATTTTTTTACCTCACCATAAGGAATCCATATCTCTCTATTCTGAATCTGTGCATATAGGGATGAAGTAACTATATCGCGTTGATTAGGAGGTAGTTTTCTTGTTGTAAGTCTTTCTTTCATCTTTTTGTGGTAGAGTTTATAAAGTTCTGCTGCGATCCATTCCTTTTGACTATTTTTCAATTGTGAAAAACGTTTATTTGTTTGAAGAAGCTTTCCATTTACTTTAATATGATATTTCAAAAATCACCCCTCCATCAACTCATAAAACTGTCGTTCAGTAACGATAAAGAAAAGTTACCTAACTATTAATTTGTCTTTCGGTATTTTTTACTAATGCACCCGTTAGTTGAACAAGCACCTTCTATTTTATTGCACACTTTCATCGAATTGTGAAGCATTAGACATCTTTGTTTTTTAGATATATAACTTTTTCCTGCTTCATATGATTTTTCCACTTTTTAATGCCTATTTTAATGGAAATTGGTAAATTGGATGGACAACCTCTACCAATTCCACATATATATATAACGAATCTAATATTAAAGGAGGAAAATAACTTGTCAGATTCACATGGTTCACATGGTTCACACGATTCTCACGGTTCTCACGGTTCTCAATGTTCTCAATGTTGTTGTGCTGAAGAAATGGCTGAACAACTCGAGAAAAATCGAGGAAAGCGAGTGGCTGTTTTTGAAAAAAATGCTGTCATTACTGGCACAATAAAAGAAGTAAAAGATGATAAAGTCCTTGTTTTGACGGACGTATTCAAATTTCAAGCTTTCGGAAATGCTCAAGTCATTATAGTAGTCGAAAAGTTATTCGTAAGCATTTGTGAAATCACTGAATTCGCTCCAATCGATTCAGGTGGAGCCGGTGGTTTATTAACTGCTGCACAACAAATGGGAGCAACTCGATTAATATAGAATAAGGGGTGTGACCGGTCAGACCGGTCACACCTTTTTCTTTGCAAAGATTTTTCACAGATGTACGTGCATAACCGATAAAGTAAAACCAATTACTCAATGTTCAAATGCACATTATGAGTCAAATGTGACATAAAGGAGTCATTTTGCTTGTTCAACTAAACTGCTTCGTTAGTGGAACAAGAGCCGCCCAAGGTTAGGCGGCTGGAATCCTCAATTAATGCACTTAGTAAATAGAACAAGGTTGTTTCCCCAGAACATATAGACTTCAATGGTTATTCAACGATTTTAATTTCATCTTGGTCATCAATATAAAGTTCTATTGGCTTAACCTCAGTATTTAGAAATATCGATTTTTGGCTATCAGAAGTTGGTGTTCCTGCTGGAAGTTTAATTTTAAATGGAAATCTTTTTTCAGTTTTTGGTTCGATAACCACCTTTTTTGCTATTTCCCAAGTTTCCAATGGAGAATCCTCTTCTGAAGAATATAATGCAAGAGTAATCTCTTCTAAAACTAATTTGCGATTACTACTGCTGATTGTCGTATATCCCTCCAAATTCCCATTATTGTCAACAATAGTGTTCTTTAGGATGGTACTAACTGGATGCTTCATTTTGTACATTTTAATAATATCGTTTCTTAATTTATTACTAATATAAAAAGAAACTTTTTTTCCATTATACTTACCAGGGTCATAGTCTATACTCCAATTCTCTTCAGAAAATCGGATTTTCACGAGATGGGAATTAGGTTTCTTTTCTTCAAAAAGTTCTGTTTTATTTTCGAGGAGCATTTCAAAAAACCAGTCGTAATCATCATCGTTTTGGAGATAAACTTTGTCTCCTATTACAGTATCCTCAGCATAGATAACCAATGAGTCAATATCAGTAGCTAGAAGACTTGTCGCTAAATATTCCAAATCAACAGACTTGATAGAAATAGGGTCTCTTATATTATCAACTTTAGAGCAACTAGCAAGCATTAATAGTACAAACAGCAAAAATAGAACTTTTACCTTTACCATCTTCCCCCACCTATGGATTAGAAATTTTTTATATATTTTAAAGTTACTGGAATACGGTAATCATACCATTCTTAAAATAATTACACATTGACAAAAAATATCTATAACACACAACATTCTTCAACTAAACTGACCGTTAGTTCAATATGAAAAGGGTGCCTTCATTAAAGAAAGCACCCGATAAAAACAACCAAAACGGATTCTTTAAAGGGGCTAAACTCTTTTTTTAATACAAAATGCAAGTACAAAAGGAATCAAAGGAAAAAGAACAAGCAGTCTAAACCAATTCTCTGCACCACCAAAATATAGTGACGGAAAAATAAAGAAAATCCCACTGCATATTAACACTTTCCAAGATTTTTTCCATAAACCCAGCATTAATAATAGGAATGAAGCAACAATTAAAAACCAAAAAATAAAGCCCACCCAATAGAAACCCATTTGTTTTCCCCCTATATATGTCTAATAAAATATATTCTGGAAGAAAATACAAATTCCTTCTTGAACTAACCTGCTCCGTTACTTCAATAAGAAAAAAGCATTACCGTTGTTCCAGTAATGCCCCCGTTACTTTAGGAAGATTGAAGCAATAATAACTCCAATTATGAGTACAAGAATAAGTATCCCCGTACCTTTCCAACCTAAGCTGCCTACTAAATCCGCAAGACCGCCACTTTTTGCTCTATTAAAAGCATCGTTCAGAGTACCTGTCGGATTTCTTTTTATTTCTTCTTGTCTTAATCTCTCTCTTTTTCGTTCAGGAGTTTCTTTGTTTTCTTGCATTTAAACACCCCCTATAAATTAAACAACCATTCTTTACATATTTTACCATAAATAACCATTACCCTTGTTGAACTATCCTCCTCCTTTAGTTGAATAACAAAAAAAGAGCTGCCGCCACAGCTCCATCTTCAACTGGAAGCACCCGTTACTTGAATAAGGTTTGAGTCAAAGTAACTCCTAAAAAAAGAATAATAATAATTATTTGAAGCCATACGAAAAACTTAAGCATAAATATTGCAAATGGCTTTTTTCTGTAAACACCGAAATAATAAATCAATAAGTAAAACAAGACCGACAAATATACTCTGGGATGAAAAAGAAATCCTATTCCATAATCGGTGTAATATAGATAAAGTGCAACCAAAACTGATATTACAAATAACATTTTATATATTTGAAAATTCTTTTCTTGAGTGTGTCTCATTAAAGAACCTCTTTTCAATCATCGACTACCATAATTGATTTTATCTTTTTTAATTTTATTGAAGTCATATCTTTAGTCTTTTTTTCTTGTTTACCATATAAATTGGACACATCGTACACATACATTCTGTCTTTATCTAAAAAAAGGTAAATTACGTTCGTTAGTTTCTCTCCATTTTTTAGAACAACAGAAATGCTTTGTCCTTCATTTATATTTTTTAATCTTGGATACTTTTCTAACGTTCGTTTCCTCTCGTAATACTGAATTTTCTTAGTTAGAAAACTATCGGATATAATTAGTATAAGTGCAATAACTATCAGGAACCACCAACCGAAAATTCTCCAATATGTAGTCACTAAAATATAACTTCCCATATATACTGCAAGTTTTAATATCCAAAAAAGCCCCTTCATAGTAGCCCTTCCTTATAAATTCTTAGTTGGTATTGTTCCCAATTAAAAAAGTGTTTTTAAACTATCCTGCTCCGTTAGCTGAATAAACAAAGCTGCATCGATGGCAGCTAGATCTTCAACACAAGCAACCGTTAGTACTACAAGAATCTCTTGTTTAATCAAAAATAAAGGGTGCTATAAAATAGCACCTTTTCAGTCAGTAACTTAAGCTTTTACTAGCATCTTTTTTTGATACTCAAGAATTTCCTCATCTGTGAATACGTTTGATGCCAATCGTTTAACCTTATCCCAGTATTCTTTGAATTTATCATAATTATGACCTTGATCCTTTATAAAATTAACTAGGCTGCCTCCCGTAAAGATAAGGTGAGTTTTTGGATATTTTGTATCCCAGTAAATATTTGCTCGAAGGTTTAATTCGTTTTGAGTTTCTTTAACACGAAGGGTAATTGCGACTGCACATCGAAGTCTTGGTTCTCCTCCATCGTGGCCTTCTCCCTTTCCATTAATAAGCATCTGAGTTACATACTGTTCATTTTCAAAAGTCATTTGCTTTTCGCTAATTTTGAATTCCATCATCTTTATTCCCCCGATTTTTCTTACGTGCCTACTAACTCACTCTGAACTAGTGTCCCTATATAACAAGATTACCAGTTGAGACTTCAAACACAAAACAATAAGGGTTTTAAAAAGGAGATATTGTCCCCGATCCTTCCTGCTTCTTTAGTTCAACGAGAAAAGGACTGCCGCACCAGTCCCCGACTTAAAGCACCCACAACATAAAATAAGTGGTATTTTATGAATCTATAAAATATATACATAATAAGGATTATTCAACTTGATAATTTTTTCCACAGGAGAGTGAAAACGTGTATTTTAAAACGAAAATAAAATTAGATGAAGATGCAGAAAAAGTTACATCCCCTGTCGATATGGAGTTTTCAGACATAATTTTATATATGATTAATTTCATTGCATCAAAACATATTCAACCTTTAGACATTATTGAAATTGATGGTGACGTTAAAGCAAAATACCTTAAAATCTCTTTTTCTAGTATCGGATCGAGAGAGGAAGCGAAAAACCTTGAAATCTCTTATTTAGGTACCGATTCGAAAGCAAATCGTCTGTTTTTACTTGAACTCCAGTCTGCTCTTAGCGACGAGGATATCTAGCCTTTGTTTAGGAAAGTGAATACCTTAAAGGGGGCATAAGAAGAAATTACTTAGGAATACTAGAGAATAAGGATCAGTTTAAGATCATCGAACTTATGCAAACGAATGGAGCAAAATACAATATTTCAAACGAAGCTATTATTTCTAAATTAAAAGAATGGAATGATATTTATCCGCTAACTATAATTTGTGCCAAATTTGATTATGTTGAATTCCAATTTATTAAACTGATTCCAGACTGGAAAATTGCATATCTTGCACAGAAAGTATGTGAATTTTGTCCGGACCTACTTGATAAAGAGTTAA
The DNA here is from genome assembly GCF_051842875.1 of Neobacillus sp. C211. Classification (NCBI taxonomy): domain Bacteria; kingdom Bacillati; phylum Bacillota; class Bacilli; order Caryophanales; family Bacillaceae; genus Neobacillus; species Neobacillus sp. C211. Next base: position 838 of record NZ_JBPXRO010000066.1, on the reverse strand, counting down.
GTATTGAAGATTTAATTAAAGCTATTCGAGAGGATCAAAGTTTAATCTTATGGTGGAAACGAACAGATGAAGATTAATCCCCCTTTTCCCTTCAAAATGTCGATCAAACCCTAAGTTTTCATATGATGAAAATAATTTCAATGTTATTAGGTATCTGCTTTAGTAATCGGTTCCGTCTGAGGTGCTTTCCTTAAATTTAAAACCGAAATGACAAACGCTTGATATCTATTTGTATATAAAGATTGCATAATTAGCGAGTTTTCTTCATTATGTTGATCTTGTTTTCTTGTTTAACTATAGCACCCGTTACTTCAATAAGGAATCTCGACATATTTAACATACTCAATGATTTCTTTTCTGGTTAATTAACCAACTAAATAACTTTATAATTTCAACAATTAGGAATCCAATCAATATCGCCTTAAAGAAAAAGAGGTTATCTGGAGTGAAAATAAATCCTCCTTTTCTTAAGGATGCAACCAAAACACCCAGAAAAGCAGCACCTAAAAACCATAAAATTCTTTTTAAACTTTCCAATAAATATGCTTTCATTTTCTTTCTCCCGACTTCTATTTATTGAACATCTAATCCCTCATTTGTGGAATCCTTATTTTCTTAAGTTCTTGAAAAATTTAATTAAAAACACAATCAATGCAATCAATAGTACAAATACAACTATTTGATACCCTACATCAAACCAGTTAATTTTACTTCCAACATTAGTTACCTTTTCCAAACAAAGTCCCCTCCACAAATACAACAAATAATAATGCAACTAAAATTTATCCTATTGGTCTCCCTTTTACAATTTAGAATTTTTCCCAATTATTCTCGTTAT
>NZ_JBPXRO010000065.1:0-7537 GCF_051842875.1 Neobacillus sp. C211 | reverse complement strand
TGTTTTTTTAGTTAATTTGGATGGTGTTTTTTAATAATTAAACCAAATACTTAAAAAGATTATTGTGAAGAAATGTACTTAAACTAAAGGGTGCTTTACTCGATAAGGGGGAAAGCATTTTTCTTATTCAAGCAACGGGCAGAATAGCTAAATAAAGAAGGAGATATACTAAGTTAAATAATTCCTTTTGGATAAGGGGGGTATTAATATGTCAATGAAAAAACATTGGTTACTTAATATTGTAATGATATTACTCTCGTGGCTTACAATACCTTTGTTAGGATGGCGGACTATAAAGAGATTTTTACCAGCCTCAATCCTTGCTGTTCTACTATGTAGTTTGGATGCTCAAATTGGAAAAAAACGCAGATGGTGGTCTTTTTATAATAAACCACAGTCCTTTATTCAAAATGAATTTCCTTTTCTCATAGGCCCAATGTTGGCGATGTCTTTATGGACTTTAAAATGGGGATACGGAAATTTTAAAAAGTTTATTATGTTAAATGTTATTGGCCAAGCAATTTTTGTATCTCCACTTACAAGGTTATTCACAAAATTAAAACTCTATAAATTAGTTCAATTTAACGAATTTCAATTCTTTCTATATTTCTTTTACAAGGTTTTTTTCCTATATGGATTTCAATATCTTTTTGAAAAATACAAGAAAACTAATGATTTTTAAAGCAGCGGGTGCGACTCTTCAAGATGAAGGTTGCCTTTTTTATTCCACAAGAAAAATTGTGAAATTTTGCACTTAAATTAGCAGGGTGCTTTACTTCAATAAGGAGTAAGGCTTGCTCTTGTTTAACTAACTTGGCAGGTTAGCTTAATTAGAAAATAAGTTAAAATGTATGTGGTCGAAGTGGCTTTTTGGAAAGGTAAATTGCAATCAAATGTTGAGCCAACGAAGCAGTTAAAAAATAGAGGGATACATTTTGAGTTGGTCTTTTATATTGCAATAGTACATAAAAAGGAAAAAAACGGAAAATAATAGAATGATTATATTGGAAATAATTCAATGCCTTTTCTAAAATTGACTGAAAAAGTTAAAACCAGGAAGTCAGCTGAAAAAGACTTTTTGATCATATCTGTAAATCAATAATGGAAAGGGTGGTAACGGGAGTAATGAATACAATAAAAATCTCGTCTTTCCAATTGTTTGTACTTATTTATTTATTTGAAGTGGGAAGTGCTATTCTAGTTGGGATCGGATCGAGTGCTAAACAAGATGCTTGGATAGTAATACTTCTCGGATTGATAAATGGCTTATTAATGTTTCTTATTTATCATCGTTTGTTTCTCTATTATCCAGACCTTCTTCTAACTAGCTATGTCCAAATAATAACCGGAAAATTTATAGGTCGTTTCCTTTGTTTTATATATATTATTTATTTTATTTATGATGCATCGAGAGTATTACGTGATTTCGGCGAATTATTAACTACAACTATTTATACGGAAACACCGCTATTTGTCATCAATACGTTGATGATTCTTATCAGTATTTATGCAATCCATAAAGGTCTGGAAGTAGTGGCTAGAGTGGGTGAGCTTTATTTTATAATCGTATATTTGATCTCCATTCTCGGCTTTCTATTGGTGATAGCTTCTGGATTAATCCATTTAGATAATCTGAAGCCAATTTTGGAAAATGGCTATATTCCGGTGGTAAAATCATCTATGCGTGAATCGATACTATATCCATTTGGTGAAATGATCGTATTTTCCATGATACTCCCGCAGTTAAATGAGTCCAAAAAGGCAAAAGAAGTATGCCTTTCAGCGATACTTTTGAGTGGAATCAATTTAATCATTACCACAATCATTAATATTGCTGCTATAGGGGTTAATTTTTACGTTCAATCTCCATTCCCTTTGTTAAGCACAATCCGAAGTATTCCTTTTGGTAGGCTTGATGTACTTTTTATGCTCTATCTTGTGGTCGGAGGTTTTTTCAAAATAACCCTATTTTTTTATGCTGCCGTATATGGAGTTGCAGATTTATTTCGATTTAAGAATCCTCGTACACTTTGTTTTCCAATTGGACTGATTATTTTATTTGCCTCCATAGTTATTGCATCAAATTCTGCCGAGCACTTTAAAGAAGGGCTAAATGTTAGCTATTTGTATTATCCAGTAGAAATTATTATTCCTTCCTTGTTGTTTCTTATAGCTCATTTTCAAAATAGAAATAAGCAGTTAAAAGTTAAAGCATGATGGTAATATTTATTTGTACATTCACAAAAGCCTTAGATATTTGTGAAGAAATGTACTTAGAGTGAAGGGTGCTTGAGTTGAAGATTGGGTTTGCGGCTGCGATCCCTTTTTTATTGTACTCCCATGAAAATAAAAACTGAAAAAAGAAAAGGCTGAGTCTCTTACGATTTGTTTAAGAGTAGTCTGATAAATCGAATGTGAATTAGTCCCCTTCAACTAATCGTGAAGAATATAAACAGGCAGAACCCAAGAAACACCAGAATATGCATTACATATTCAATGTTTGTGGAGAATTACCTTAGATAACACAATTGTTGTAGCTTCCGAGATTTCTATCTCCTCACTCGGAATGGGATGATGATACTGATACTGAGGATTTCGATTGGGATATACAAGGTAAAAATAGATTTGATGAAAATATTAAAACTTTTATTATTTATTTAAAAAAGGTCTATACTTTTTTCTCTTTTTTGCTTATACTGTACTATAACAAGAAGAGAAACAACAAACTGTATTAACAAAGGGGAGATTTAAATGTTAATTAGTCCGGTTGAATTTTTTCGAAATTTGCCAAAAAAGGAATGCCCTGAATGCGGGCAACATATGCAAGAGCAAGCAGAAAGTTATTTGATGGATTGTGACCGTTGTTTATCCAAAAAAGAAGAGTAAAGTTTGCTACCTCTCCAGCATTGCTGGGGAGTTTTTAATTTCATAACAATAACTTAGTAGAATTCTTGGAAAGTAGAAAAGCATTTGATACAGCAACTAAAGTAATTAAATTTATCGAAATGAATGTCTAAATATCTGTTAATTTTTATAAATGAGCCATATTAACTGCATTAATTAAAAGATCGTATTTTTTTCGATCTTTTTTAGGTATGGATAAAAACAAAGGGAAAACACCAAATGTATCAGGAAGTTTTCAAGTGATTGAAGATGACTGAAAAGGAACTATTGAGGAATTGAGAAAAGACAACAAATTAGATGAAGAAACGGAATACTACGCACGAATTTTTATGGAAGAATAGGCGTTTCTTTCAACAACAAGCGGAGTGTAACACAAGAAGAGCTGGCTGATATTGCTGGCTTTTTTGTTATTCAACTAAAGGACAGGTTAGTTCATTAAGGAACATAAAAATGTTCAATCTTTTTTATAAAATAATAATCCAATTAAATAGTATAAGGGCATGTTTTGATTAATCTTTTTCAAAACATGCCCTTTCTATTTATTCATTTATCAAGGTTGCTTGTATTAAAAAAATACCTCGTGTCGTTTTGAAATAAAGTTGCGACGTTTTAAAAAAATAAAGAAAAGACACCCTAAGGTGCTTTTTTTCCTCTCTAGAAGCCTCAACTCGAAAATAACGAACCGACAACCAAAGACAACGTTTGCTTGTAAACGGCATGTGCGGACTGCACATCACCAAAATGTCCGCACATGTAAAGATGGATAACACCGTGGAGCGACGCCCAAAAGATACGGACGACGGTTTCCGTGTCATACGGACCGGTAATCAGTCCCTGCTCTTGCGCATTACCAATTACCGTCAACAATTGCCGCATAGCTGTTACGGTGCCGTGTATGCTTTCCTCGTCTGGTTTGAAATCCGCGAAGGCTCCTCCGAACATCAGTTTGTAATAACCGGAGAAACGCTGTCCGAATTGCCAGAAGGTTTCGCCTAAATTAAACAGCTGCTGCATCGGATCGTCAGCGCGCGGCGTTCCCTTGAATTCGTTGGCGAGAAGCTTGCAGCCGTCGAGATAAAGCTGCTGAGCCAGTCCATCTTTATTGACAAACAGGTTGTATATGATTTTGGTAGAGCAATTCATCTTCTGCGCAACTTTACGCACCGTCACAGCTTCAGGACCCTCATCGTACAAAATCGTTGCCGCAGCATCGACGACGAGCTTTCGAAGATTTTCAATATTTTTCAAGCGAGCCTCCTGATACGTTTCCAACTTTGGCGTATTTGCATCGAAGGAATTATTTTGGTCTGTCATAGCTATCACCCTCAATTAATACATTTTTGATAAGAAACAACGTTTCCAGCTCTTAACAGGAATTTTAATATAATTGTCGGACCGTTGTCAATGTTGCGAGGGATGCCAAAAACCAACGATTCAAAAAACGATGTTGACTTTCTTAAAAAGCTTAGTTACAATGATTCCAATTAGAAACAGCGTTACCGGTACACATCACAATTCTTGACTCTTATGAGAGTCAGGAATTATTTTTAAGGACAAAGTAACACTGTTTCCTAATTAAAAAAAAGTAGATAGGAGAGTTGTACAATGAACATAAAAGGAAATTGGGCGCTTGTCACGGGAGCTTCATCCGGCATCGGAGAGCAATTCGCCCGACAATTGGCCAAAGAGGGTGGCGACCTTGTACTCGTAGCCCGATCGAAAAACAAGCTGGAGAAACTGGCATCGGAGCTTAGAAAGAAGCATGGTGTCAAGGTCGAGGTGATTCCTACCGATCTTGGCAAAGAGGGCGCGCCAGGCGAGTTATATCGGCAATGTCAACTTCTGAATTTAGAGATCGAACTGCTGGTCAACAACGCAGGCTTTGCCACGCACGGTTTGTTTGAACAAGTGTCAGGCGTGCGCCAGCATGAGGAAGTCATGCTCAATGTTGCCGCTGTTGTGGATATGACGCACTTGTTCTTGCCGGATATGTTGTGTAGAAACTCCGGGGCCGTTATCAATGTCGCATCGACCGCCGGATTTCAGCCCCTTCCCTATATGGCCGTATATGGAGCAACGAAAGCCTTCGTCTTGTCGTTTACCCAAGCCTTGTGGTGGGAAAACCGCAACAGTGGCGTCCAATTTCTCACGCTTTGTCCCGGAGCGACGGACACCGGCTTCTTCAACGTCGTAGGCACGGAAGAAGCCGCCGTCGGTAAGAAAGACACACCGGAGCGAGTCGTGGAAGTTGCGCTTCGGGCATTGAAGGACGGGAAGCTGTATGTCGTTCCGGGTACACAGAATTATATAGGTACGCAGATCGGACGATTCATGACGAGGAAACAGGGACTTCGTCTCGTTGGCGGCATGATTCGTCCACGCGACGGCTCCGCCAACAATAAGAAGCCGTCCGGTCCGTCCGATCTTGCAGGATGGATGATCCAGGAGGCGCACTGATGGATAATTCGGCAAATATTTCAGCTAATGCTTCTGTCCATCAACCTATCCGGGACCGAACAGGTGCTGACCGATCATATGGACGGCCAGCACGCCGGTGAAGCACAGGCTTGTTTCAGAGATCAGCCCGGCCGGGAAAGTCATGGAAAGCTGGCACATTCAATTCGAGAAGGCAGAATAAACTTTAGATACACTGAAATTGATTAAAATTTTTTATAAAAATCAAACTGAAATATTCTGGATAGGAATCTATTTTGATCAATCTTTTTTCAAAATAGATTCTTTTTATTTATCGAAAAATGTGGGTTTGCGAGATATTTTTGATTAAACTTTATTTAAAAGCTACACCTCGAAAGAGGGTGGAGTTTGATTGAATTACTAGTAGGATAAAGAGGTGGAAGTACATGGAGTAACCAATTGACTAACGGGGCAGGTTAGTCGAATTATATGTTATGATGGAGAAAAATAGATTTTTTGGGGGGATTAAAATGGTTACATGCTATTTGAAATATGTTATTGACCCATATAAATTAAATGAGTTCGAGGAATACGGTAAGATGTGGATTCGATTAGTTAATAAATTAGGCGGTACACATCAGGGTTATTTCCTTCCACATGAGGGTGCTAATAATATTGCTTTTGCATTATTCACTTTCCCAAGTTTAGCAGCATATGAAGAGTACCGAGTAAAAATGGCATTGGATGCAGAATGTCAAGAAGCATATAAATTTGCAGAAGAGACTAAATGTATTTTAAGTTATGAGAGAAGCTTTATGCGTCCTATATTCGAATGAACATACATTAAAGTTGAAAAATAATCTATACATACCTTGTTAAGCTAACGGGTGCAAGAGTTGAAGATCAAGCTGCCAATAGTGGTGGCTTTTCTTATTGTGCTAACGAAGCAGAATAGTTGAAGAACAAGGTTGAAAATAGATATGTTTTTTATGTCGCATTTTACATATATTGCGAAGGAAGTAAAGCAAAAAAGCTATCACAATTGAATTAAAAAACAACTAGTACTTTTAGATTTTAAAGGAGTATTATGAGAGGCAATCATTAGATTGGGAATTTCGTAGTAGCGAAGTACAAAAATTGATCCCCTGGAAAAATTGTTATTGTACCAGAGGTGCTACTACGGAAACTAAGTTGCACAGTTTGACCTTAGCGTAGTTCATAAATGGTTGGATCTCAATAACAGCCAATTTAATGAATTATATCAACGGGTTTCCAAGTAATGCCAGGGGAATAAGTGTATATTTTTGAAAATTCTAAAATTATTTGCGTCAGTGTGGACTAGCGTACACACAAGAGAATACTTTTTACATTTCATATAATATGAATTCTGTTATTTAGACGTTTATGCATTAATGGACAAGCATATAAACAAAAAAATAATAGAATATATCTTTTTTGAAAGGGAGTGAAAAAATGGGTTGTAATTGTAATAAAAAAAACTATAGAATGCGTTTGCGCCCTGGAGATCCTCCAAACGGAGGATGTTGTCGTGGGTCCCATCTTAGACGTCCAGGAATCAAACAACGAGGTGGTCGAGGAGGCGATGAGTTCTTTGCTGATGCGAATCTTATATGTGACGATTATCCTGAGGATTGTTTTGGGCGTGATATCTGGATTTACTACGAATGGAAATTAGATCGTTTAAGTGGAGACGTCAGAATTGAGGGTCCAAGCGAAAAAAGAGGTAACGACACAATAAAAGTTGTTGGAAATGGAAGGTTTATACTATCTGTCAAGGTCACATTTGCTTGTCATCTCTCATTCGCGAGATTCGATTGGGGAGAAATTTCGTTTAGCCGATCAAAAACCAAAGCCACTGACCCTGGACCTTGGTATACGTGTGTAGATTATGCCAGTGAGACATTCGAAAGATAGACGATAGTGAAAGAACGCATTTTTTACAGATGCGTTCTTTATGTTTATCATACAAATAACATAAAAATTACTCCCCTTTAGTAGCTAGCATTTTGTTTTTTTATATGTCTACCTAATTGGGGCATATCATCTGCTGTATGTTTTTATAAATCTGCAAAGGACAGTAAATATATTGTACCTAATTTGAAAATAAAATTGTGAATTGTTTCACTTAAACTAACGGGTGCTTGAGTTTAAGATGGAGCTGTAATCGGCAGCTCCTTTTTCTTGTTTCAATAACGAT
>NZ_JBPXRO010000064.1:0-8175 GCF_051842875.1 Neobacillus sp. C211 | reverse complement strand
TAAAGTTATTAATTTTGGAAAAAATGGATGCTATAAAGAATGGAGGGTTATGCGAATGAAACGATTTGTCTCTGCGATAGTGACATTTTTTTTACTTACAAGTTTAATGAGTACATCTGCTTTTGCAGCTGAAGAAAAAAAGAATGCTGAAGAAAAGAAGAATGCTGATATCGTCAACAATGTAAAATCCGCTATTTTAATTGAACGTGACACAGGTAAAGTGCTTTATGAGAAAAACAGTAATGAAGAGCTTCCGCCTGCAAGTATGACCAAAATTATGACGATGCTTTTAATTATGGAGTCAATCGATCAAGGAAAACTTACTTGGAATGAAAAAGTCAGAGCAAGTGAGTATGCTGCCTCGATGGGCGGTTCACAAATTTTTCTTGAAGCTGGCGAAGAAATGACCACCAAGGAAATGTTAAGAGGAATTGCTATTGGTTCTGGAAATGATGCTTCTGTTGCTATGGCTGAGAGAATTGCAGGGTCAGAAGAAGCATTTGTTGATATGATGAATGATAAGGCCAAAGAACTTGGCTTAAAACATACTTACTTTAAAAATACGACGGGACTACCGGTCAGTGGTCATTTCAGCACTGCAAGTGATATGGCTATTATGGCGAAGGAACTATTAAAATATGAAGACATTACGAAATTCACCGGGATGTATGAAGCATATCTTCGTGAAAATACAGACAAAAAATTCTGGCTTGTTAATACCAATAAATTGGTGCGCTTTTATCCTGGTGTGGACGGACTCAAAACCGGCTTTACTGCAGAAGCGAAGTACTGCTTAACGGCAACAGCTCAAAAGAACGGCATGCGCGTAATTGCAGTGGTGTTTGGCGCGCCCACATCCAAGGAAAGAAATGCCCAAGTAACTAAAATGCTTAACTATGCTTTCAACCAATATCAAACACATCCTATGTATAAACGTAACCAGACAATTGCCCAAGTGAGAATAAGCAAAGGACAGGAAAAGTCTGTAGAGGCTGTAACAAGTGAGCCAATTTCCTTGCTGACTAAAAAGGGCGAAAAAACAGCGGATGTAAAACGTAAAGTGATTATCAATAAAAATCTTAATGCCCCAATTCATAAAGGTGATAAAGTAGGGACCATAAAGTTGATTAAGGACGGAGAAGTGTTTCTAGAAAGTCCTTTATTAGCAAATAAAAATGTAAAAGAAGCTGGATGGTGGACCCTATATAAACGTTCCTTCGGTATGTTTACAAAGGCGGGTAAATAAAGACACTTCCGCGTTTTCGATGTCGAAATAACTAGATATGTCACTTCTTTTAGCGAAAAACAACTTGTTTTGTATTTGGAGAAGGATATTAACACCCGTAAAGAGAATTGACTCACTATACCAGATTAAGGAGGACGTGGATAGTGAGTCTTAATATTAATATGGAAACAAAACATGACGTTCTATGTATTCGTTTAAGCGGTGAATTAGATCACCACACCGCGGATGAACTTCGCGAAAAAGCGATAGCAGTTATTGAAAAAAATGATATTCGTCATATTGTCTTAAATCTGGAACATCTTGCATTTATGGACAGTTCAGGCTTAGGAGTTATATTAGGCAGATACAAACAAATTAAACAGGTGCACGGTGAAATGGTGGTTTGTGCAATTTCCCCTGCAATACAAAGATTATTCGATATGTCTGGTTTATTCAAAATCATAAAAATGGAACCGACAGAAGAATTTGCATTGCAAAGATTGGGGGTGGCCTGAGTGAAGAACGAAATGAATCTTCAATTCAGTGCATTAAGTCAAAATGAGTCCTTTGCCCGTGTAACTGTTGCAGCTTTTATAGCACAACTAGATCCTAATATGGATGAGTTGACAGAAATTAAAACAGTCGTTTCAGAAGCCGTGACCAATGCAATTATACATGGTTATGAAAATGATCCAAATGGAATTGTCTATATTCAAGTAATCATTGAAGATAGTTTAATTGATCTGACAATAAAAGATGTTGGAATGGGAATTGTAGATGTGGAAGAAGCTCGTCAGCCATTATTTACAACAAAGCCGGACTTAGAACGTTCCGGTATGGGTTTTACTATCATGGAGAATTTCATGGATGAGGTAGAGGTTCATTCACAGCCAGGTCGAGGAACCGAGGTTAGATTACGAAAGCATTTACAAAACCGCAAAATGCTTTGCAATTAAGGAGACTTGCCAATGGATGTGGAGGTTAAGAACAATAAAGGTCAAACATATTTAAAGGACCATGAAGTAAAAGAGCTCATCAAAAAGAGCCAAGACGGAGACCAAGTATCAAGGGATTTAATTGTTGAAAAGAATATGCGTCTGGTCTGGTCTGTTGTCCAACGGTTTCTTAATCGGGGCTATGACCCTGATGACCTATTCCAGATTGGTTGTATCGGATTATTAAAATCAGTTGATAAATTTGACCTTTCATATGATGTAAAGTTTTCGACATATGCAGTTCCAATGATTATTGGTGAAATCCAGCGATTTATCCGTGACGATGGAACCGTTAAGGTTAGCCGCTCACTGAAAGAAATGGGAAACAAAATCAGAAAAGCGAAGGATGATTTATCGAAAACGCTGGGAAGAATTCCGACCGTTAACGAGATATCCGCCCATCTTGAGCTGACACCGGAGGATGTAATCCTTGCTCAAGAAGCAAGCAGGACACCTTCTTCCATTCATGAAACCGTTTATGAAAATGACGGGGATCCGATTACATTACTTGACCAAATTGATGACGGTAATGATGGAAAATGGTTTGATAAAATTGCCTTAAAGGAAGCTATCCGTGAATTGGATGAACGGGAAAGACTTATTGTCTATTTAAGATATTATAAAGATCAAACACAATCCGAAGTTGCCATTCGGCTCGGAATTTCTCAGGTACAAGTATCGCGACTTGAAAAAAAAATATTGCAGCAAATGAAAGGCCGTATGGATCTCTGATTCATACGGTCAGATTGTCGAGAAAGGGTATTTTTCTCGGCAATTTTTTATTCTCAGCATTTAATTATTCATTGTACCTGCTAATGGGCCTGTAGATTTCCGCTCCAGGCACTTGCTTTCCGCGGGCGGTCCGGGGAGCCTCCTCGGCGCTAGCGCCTGCGGGGTCTCCCCAGCCCCGTCCTCCCGCAGGAGTCTGCGTGCCTTCCGCGCAAATCAACAGACATGTTGCAAAGCCTATATATTAATAATATTATAATAAATTAACGCGGTGAATAGTTAAAGTTATTGTAGAAAATAAGAGGCTGTCGAAAGTTTCTCGACAGCCTGGCCGTATGGATCTCTGATTCATACGGTTTTTATTTGTTGAATAACTTTGGAAGTTTTTGGATTTCATGAAAAAAATGCTTATTACTCATACTATTTATACGAGGAAATCATTGTGTGGGAAGTGAATGTTTTGGAAGAAACAATATACATCCGCATGCGGAATCGTGTCCAAACACCGCCTGAAGAAAAAGTATTGTTAAAGGATATTGCCCAAGTCATTGCCCCGGATGAAGTTCTTTCACATTTACAAACTATGATGATCCATCAATTAACAGATGCGGACCAGAATATAGTCATCATAGATGTCATGAAAGTAATCCACCTATTAAAGAGAGAATTTGGAGAAGTGGAAGTTCAAACCATTGGTCCTGCGCAAACCATCATTGAAGTCACGTATAAGAAAAAGGGAGTTTCCATTCCCTATTTTCTTTTAATATGGTTTCTCTTATTTTTTGGTTCAGCCATGGCGATCATGAATTTTCATGATGATGTAAGTATGAAGAGTGTCCAAGAAAAAATATATACCATCATTACTGGAAAAAAAGAAACAAAACCATTACTGTTTCAAATCCCCTATTCTATTGGTTTAGGCTTAGGAATGATACTGTTTTTTAACCATTTTTTTAAGAAACGTATTAATGAAGAACCCAGTCCTCTAGAAGTAGAAATGTTTAATTACCAAATGGATTTAGATAATTACGTAATTATCCATGAAAATAAAGAAAGTATAAAAAAAATTAATGATGATTAGTATTTTAGCGATTATCTTTTTAGGTGTAGCAAGCGGACTGGCGGTAGGATCTGGTTTTGTAGCTTTTCTTACGGTGCTCGGAGTTATCCCGAGACTAACACAACTTAGTAAAACAATTAAAATGATTCAACACTATGAATGGGCAGTATTCTTAGGAGCACTCACGGGGGTAGGAGCGAGCCTAAGGGACCCCGTTTTAAACATTCATTCCTTCCCATTAATTTTTCTAGGATTGACCGGTGGGACTTTTTATGGAATGTTGGCTGCCGCTCTTACAGAGGTATTAAATGTCTTCCCCATTCTCGCCAAAAGAATCCGATTAGATGGAGAAATTACCATATTAATTATGGCCATCGTATTAGGAAAGATTTTTGGATCTATCTTCCAATGGGTTTATTTTGTTCATCATTAAAACTTTTGAAAACAGTCTAGCACTAGTGCTTAACAGGCGCTTACGCTTTTCTGATGAAAGGACATCACAGAATGAGCATTCGGAGGCGTGTTATTTTAATAACTGATGGTGATGAATATGCTAAGAGGGCTGTAGAACATGTTGCTAGAGAAATTGGCGGCAGGTGTATATCCAGTTCCCAAGGAAATCCGTCAACATTAACTGGACTTGAAATAGTCAAGTTAATAAAAAAGACTCCTCACGATCCTGTATTAGTGATGTTTGATGATAGTGGCATAGTTGGAGAAGGCGCAGGTGAAAATGCATTGAAATTTGTTGCTCAACATAAAGAAATTGAAGTTCTGGGCATCATTGCTGTCGCAGCAAAATCAAGACATGAAGAATGGGCCAGGGTGGACATTAGTATCGATCGAGATGGGAATTTAACACCATATGGGGTAGATAAATTTGGTATACCAGAGTTTGAAATAGGGAGAATAAATGGTGACACTGTTTACTGCCTCGATGAATTGAAGGTACCTATCATCGTAGGCGTTGGGGATATTGGCAAAATGGCAAGACGTGACTCCTACAAGCAGGGTTCCCCGATAACGAAAAAAGCAGTGGAGCTTATACTTGAAAGGAGTGGCTTTCATGTCAAGAAGTAACGAACAAAAATGGCCAATCCCGGAATCGGTAAATGAAATAGAAAATTATATGAAACAGCGGGTGGGCCTAGGGGTAAGCTTTGATTTTGGAGTAAGGAAATTAAAAGTCCTTAAAAAAGACGTCCATATTTACTATGTTAATGGGTTATGTGATACCATTTACATTATTCAATTGATTAAAGAATTAGTAGAAATCAATTATCATGAAAAATTATCGACAGACCTCTTTAAGATTGTTGAAAATAGACTAGTTAATCAATCTGTTGAACAGATTAACCAGCTGGATATCATTGTCGACAAGGTTTTATCTGGATTGATTGTTGTTGTAATGGAAGGGGAAAATACTGCTTTTGCCATTGATGTTAGAAGCTATCCAGGCAGGCAGCCTCAAGAGCCCGATACAGAAAAGGTAGTTAGAGGATCACGTGATGGATTTGTTGAAAACATTATTTTGAATACAGCTTTAACAAGACGAAGAATTCGAGATGAACGACTGCGCTTCGAAATGCTAAAGGTAGGCGAACGGTCAAAGTCAGATGTGGCTTTAGGTTACTTAGAAGATGTTGCAGATCCAGATTTGTTAAATATTATTCGTAAAGAAATAAAAGCAATTGAAACAGATGGAATTCCAATGGCTGATAAAACGATAGAAGAATTTATCTTGAAACAGGGATGGAATCCATATCCGCTCGTAAGATATACGGAGCGTGCTGATATTGCTGCTACACATATTCTCGAAGGGCATGTTGTTATTTATGTCGACACTTCCCCTAGTGTTATTATTGCACCTGCTACATTTTTCCATCATGTGCAGCATGCAGAGGAATTCCGTGAATCACCTGCAATGGGAACATTCCTGCGTTGGACGCGTTTTTTAGGGATATTGACGTCTATTTTACTACTTCCATTATGGATGTTGTTTGTATTGGAACCTTCATTATTACCTGAAAAGCTCTCGTTTATTGGACCAAATGAACAAACCAATATTCCAATTATCGTTCAAATATTTTTAGCGGATTTTGGGATTGAATTTTTACGATTAGCGGCCATTCATACACCTACTCCACTTTCAACTGCAATGGGTTTAATTGCTGCAGTATTAATTGGCCAGATTGCGATTAGTGTTGGTTTATTTGTTCCTGAGGTAATCTTGTATGTCGCCGTTGCAGGGATAGGCTCTTTTACAACTCCAAGTTATGAATTAAGCGTCGCAAACAAAATCGGTCGATTAACACTGTTGATTCTTGTTTCAATCTTTCATCTGCCTGGATTTGTCATTGGGACGACAGTATTCTTTCTCTTTCTTGTTAAAATACGTGCCCTTAATACACCTTATTTATGGCCGTTCCTTCCTTTTGAACCGAAAGGATTTTTGCAAATAATTGTGCGCCGTGCAATACCAGGGTCCGTTCTCAGACCTAGTATTGTTCATCCTAGAAACCGATACAGGCAGCCGCCTAAAGCGAACGAGAAATAATTGCACTTTTCTAGCAGTTATGCTAAAGTATTTTTAATTAAATAAAGGGATAAAGTATGAAAATAGGCAGTATCTTTTGCAGATTCTGTCTATTTATTATTATCTTTTATGATTGTCCGCATAAACTATAGTGAGTGATTGAGAGAGAGGGAAGGGAATGTATTTTTACGGGACAACAGGGGTAAATAAAAATGGAAATTTAGAAATTGGCGGAGTTGATTCTGTTGAGTTGACTAAAGAATTTGGAACTCCCCTTTATGTATATGACGTCGCATTAATGCGCGAGAGGGCACGGTCCTTTAAGCGGGCATTTGAAGAACAAAATATTAAGGCACAAGTAGCCTATGCCAGTAAAGCTTTTTCAACCATTGCCATGATTCAGCTCGCCGAGGAAGAAGGTTTATCACTTGATGTAGTGTCTGGTGGTGAATTGTATACTGCTTTGGCTGCAGGATTCCCAGTCGAGAGAATTCATTTTCATGGAAATAATAAAAGCAGAGAAGAATTAGAAATGGCATTGGATCAGGAAATCGGCTGTATTGTTGTGGATAATTTTTCGGAACTTGCGCTATTGAAAGCAATTTCGATCGAAAAAAATGCCCATGTAAATATCCTGCTAAGGGTAACTCCGGGAATTGAAGCCCATACCCATGATTACATTTTAACTGGGCAGGAAGATTCGAAGTTTGGGTTTGATCTTCAAAATGGACAAGCGGAAGACGCATTAAAAATGGCGCTTGAAATTGAAAACTTTGAGGTACTTGGACTCCATTGCCATATTGGATCACAAATTTTTGAAACAACTGGCTTTTTATTAGCTGCAAAAAAGATTGTCCAAAAAATGGAAGCGTGGAAAAAGGAACTTTCCTTTGAAGCAAAGGTTTTAAATTTGGGCGGGGGCTTCGGGATCCGCTATACAAAAGAAGATGAACCATTACAACCATTCCAATATGTGAGTGAAATTATACGGGAAGTAAAAAAGTTAACGGAGGGCTACTCTTTAAAGATGCCAGAAATTTGGATAGAGCCAGGTCGTTCACTTGTTGGCGATGCAGGAATTACCCTTTATAAAGTGGGTTCGTCCAAAGAAGTACCTGGTGTTAGAAAGTATTTAGCGGTTGATGGCGGAATGAGTGACAATATTCGACCTGCACTCTATCAGGCCAAATATGAAGCTGTTCTTGCAAATAAGCCATTAAAGAAAGCGAATAAAACTGTTTCAATCGCTGGGAAATGCTGTGAATCTGGAGATATGTTGATTTGGGATTTGCCGCTTCCAGAAACTGGAGAAGAGGATATACTCGCAGTTTTTTGCACGGGTGCCTACGGCTATTCAATGTCAAATAACTATAATCGAATCCCACGTCCGGCTGTCGTTTTTGTAGAAAATGGTACAGCAACACTTGTAGTAAAAAGAGAGACCTACGAAGACTTACTACGCCATGATTTGCCGCTGAAATAAAAAAAGCTGCCACTTCGTTTGAAGTGGCAGCTCAGGCTGTCGAGAAACTTTCGACAGCCTCTTATTTTCTACAATACTTTAACCATTCACCGCGTTAATTTATTGTAATATTATTAATATATAGGCTTTGTAACATGTCTGTTGATT
>NZ_JBPXRO010000063.1:0-9222 GCF_051842875.1 Neobacillus sp. C211 | reverse complement strand
GGAGAACAAACTGTTCTCCCTTTTTCTAATAATCTAATTCGAGGCATTTTCCTTCTTTTGTGCAAGATTTAATGCCGTATCTGACACCGTTAGGTCCACCTGTAGCTGCTCACTTAAATCATGTGGATGATAAAAACCCTTTGCTACCATAAAGTTGGTTATTTTTTCATGTGTAGCAATGGCGTCATTTAATTGTGCTCGTAAGGCTGCTTTCAATTCTGGTGTAGCGATCTCCGTAATTGCAACAGCATAATTTCTCACACCGGCCTTTGCGGAAATGAGAAAGTCAGTTGCAATGACCTGGTCAGTCATTCCGCCCATTCCCATCATATTTTGAATGAAATGATTCACTGCTTTTCCCTCCGATCTGTCAAAAACTGCTGTAGCTGTTGTATATGCTGGGTTCCTGTAGTGACATCCTCTGAAAGTATTGCCTTCAGTTCCTCGTCTTGGGCCAAAACACTCATTGTTGTCGCTTTAGTTAGGCAAAGATTTTTAAATGATAACAATTCATGAAGGTCTAATGTTTCATGAAGGCCTAAATACTTTGTCATTGTTGTTCCCTCCAACACGAACATACTTTATCCTCATTATATTTTCTTAGGTAATCCCAGTTTATTCACCTTATTATCTGCATAAAAGGAAACGGTATAAGGGGAAAATACATATGTTATAAACTGGAGGTGCTTATATGGAAGTAGGCAGCTTGGGCTTACATGAGACGATGGAAACCCATGAAATTCTAAACTTTAAAACGGTTTGCTTGCTTAAATCAAAATTAATGCAAGGAATCTGTTTCGATAATGAACTAAAAGCACTAATGGAAAAAGATGTGCAGCAAACGATTAAAGATATTAATGAACTTATCGGTTTCTATAAACAAAGCCAATTACTACAATAAGTGAGGTGGAAAAATTGGAGGACTATTTAGATCCAAGGAATGCAGAAGGAATGCCGAATTTGGCTGATTCAGCTTTTGCCATGGATTTTTTACTTGCGGTGAAAACAGGAATACGTAATTATGGTTTTGCGATAACCGAAACCGCCAATCCTGAACTTAGAAGGGCCTTACATAAACAAATGGAAGCAGCGATTGATTTGCACACGGAAATTTCTGACTTAATGGTTAAAAAGGGCTGGCTTCATCCTCATAATCTAAAGGAACAATTCCCTATTGATTTGAAGTCTGCTGAAACAGCCGTGCAAATTGCCCAATTAAACCTTTTCCCTAACGATACGGATCGCCTTGGCATGTTCGCGACACCAAACAAATAATAGGAGGGAGAAAACTGAATGAAGGCAGTTACATACCAAGGCATAAAAAATGTTCAAGTAAAAGAGGTCAAAGATCCAGAAATAAAAAATGCTGATGATATCATTGTGAAAATTACCTCTTCAGCGATATGCGGTTCCGATTTACATTTAATTCATGCGATGATTCCAAGCTTGCCAACAGACTATATTATTGGTCACGAGCCGATGGGAGTAGTCGAAGAGGTTGGCCCAGAAGTTACTAAACTTAAAAAAGGTGACCGAGTGATAATTCCATTCAATGTTAGTTGCGGTCATTGTTGGTATTGTACTAATGACCTAACAAGTCAATGTGATAATTCTAATCCTCATGGAGAAATTGGAGGTTTCTTCGGTTATTCTGAATTAACCGGTGGTTATGCAGGGGGACAGGCTGAATACATGCGCGTCCCATATGGGAATTTCACCCCATTTAAGATTCCAGAAAATTGTGAGGTGGAAGATGAAAAACTAGTGTTACTTGCTGATGCAGCTCCAACTGCATACTGGAGTGTTGATCATGCTGGTGTAAAAGATGGTGATACGGTTATTATTCTTGGCTGCGGTCCGGTGGGATTGTTAGCCCAAAAATTTGCATGGTTAAATGGTGCAAAACGAGTGATTGCAGTTGATTATATTGATTACCGTTTGCAGCATGCCAAACGAACAAATAAGGTGGAAATTGTTAATTTTGAACAACATGCTAACACTGGAGAATACTTAAAGGAGATTACCCAAGGCGGGGCCGACATCGTGATTGATGCAGTCGGAATGGATGGAAAATGGACACCACTTGAATTTCTTGCTTCGGGCATGAAACTTCATGGTGGGGCGATGGGAGCGATTGTCATTGCTAGTCAAGCAGTCCGAAAATGCGGAACCATTCAAATAACAGGTGTATATGGTGGTCGATATAATGCTTTTCCGCTAGGAGATATTTTCCAACGAAATGTGAATATTAAGACTGGACAGGCCCCAGTTATTCCTTATATGCCGTTCCTATACGATATGATAAATGGAGGAAAGCTTGACCCTGGGGACATTATCACCCATGTACTGCCCTTGGACCAAGCAAAACATGGGTATGAAGTATTTGATACAAAAATGGAAGATTGTATTAAAGTTATCCTGAAACCGTAATACCCTATTCCTTGATAAAATAAAATAGGCTGAGTATTTACTCAGCCCACTTTGTGTGGTTACCGCCAACTAAATCCAAGGCACCTTCAATAAATAATTTTGATAGGAGTGATTGCGTTTTATTAATGTTGTAAACAAGATAAAAATATCTTTCGTCATCAAAGCCATTTATATCATGCATCTTAAGCATATTTTTAGAGGAATATTCGCTTGCAGCAATTTCAGATATAATCGAAATGCCAATATCCTGTAGGACAAATTGCATTAAACTCTGGCCGCTTTCTATATAAGCAATGATATTTAATTTGTCCTTATGAATCTTACTTTTCTTAAGGAAACGTTCCAAAAGAGCATTCGTTCCTGAGCTAGAATTACGCATCACAAATGGATAATCTAAAACCTCCTCGATATTGACAGGTCCCACAATCTCGTTTTGGTTCGATGTAATTAAGACTAGCTTTTCTTTTAATAAAGGAATATAGTGAAGTTTGTCGTTTTCGTATTTATCACCCAGTATTCCAACATCAACAGATCCATTTAAAACCTTTTCGGCCACAATTTTTGAGGAAGATTGATTGATATGAAACGTCGCTTCAGGATACTGTACTCTAAATTGCTTGACCATTCGCGGAACCATAAATTGCCCAGGAACAGAGCTCGCTGCGATCCTTACCATTCCACGGAGGTCTGTCATCCCCTCTTTTAGGTCAAGCAATGCTTGGTCCTTAATAAGCAAAAGCTTGAGTGCCCACTGATATAAGCGTTCCCCTTGAGGAGTAAGAATGCTTTCTCTTCCGACACGATCAAAAAGATTCATATTTAACATCTTTTCTAATGCTTGGATATGAGAGCTAACGGTTGATTGACTTAAAAAAATATCATCTGCTGCTTTTGAAAAGCTTTTGTGTTCAACCACTTTTGTAAAAACATACAATTGATGCAAATCCAAATGTATTTCCTCCTTGAAATATTTATATAATCGATTAATTGTGATTGATAAAACAGATAAAATTAATTTATATAATGGCTTAGAATGGAAGCAACGTCAATAAAAAGAAGGAGTGATGTCTCACTCCTTCTTTTTATCAATATTGAACAATTTCATTATGAGAAAGACATAAATCTAAGATCCATGGCCATTCCCCGTGTCCGGACTGCGTATTAATATGACCAGCATTTGGTATGGTAACGGAAGGCAGCCCGAGATTTAAATAGTTTTTTGAATCGTCCAAACTGCAATAGGGATCATTAGAAGAATGGACAAATAAGGTTTCCGCAGATGTTCGCATTAAATGGTTTCCATCCAGCGGTACCGGAAAGAAGGATTTCGCTTCAGTGAGAATATGTGATGGAGATGGCGGTGCAACGAGTATAACTTGTTTGGCAATTTGTTTGTTTAGAGTAGAGGCATAATGAAGCCATAGCAAGCATCCTAGACTGTGTGTGATAATCGTTAAGTTATTTTCCTCAGGAATCGTCTTCATCGTAGCGGACAGTTCCTCCAACCAGACATTCTTATTAGGTGAATCAAAGTTAGAGAAAGTTGGGTAACAAACATGATGATTCCTTTGTGTTAATTCTTGAGCCAGCCATGTTTGCCAATGATCAGGTCCGCTCCCTCCTAGGCCATGCATGATGAGAAAACTGTTTTGGTTCATATTTTTATTCTCCACCTCCAAAGTTTACTATTCCGATGGAATAAGTTGGTATTATATTGTGATACAAAAATTATAGTTGTTTTAAAAGAAAAAGGCAACTAATGTCTGAACATTTATATATTTTTTTGAATATCGACAGGAAAAGTATATTTGCAATTGGAATGATAAACAATCAAAATAAATGGATAGGTTAAAAATGAAAGTAGGGGTTTTTTTGTCAGATTTTTTAAAATTGGGTATTTCAGAAACATTAGTGAATAAATTACGCGGCCACGGTATAGCAAAACCGACACCGATTCAAGAACAAGCGATTCCATTTGTGATGAAGGGTAACGATATAATTGCACAGGCGCAAACGGGAACAGGGAAGACGTTTGCATTTATTCTACCGATACTTGAAAAAATTAATCATGATGCAGAACAGGTTCAAGCGCTTATCGTGACTCCAACCAGAGAATTAGCACTGCAAATTACAGATGAATTTGAAAAATTGATAGCAGACATTAACGGTGTAGATGTCCTGGCTGTCTATGGCGGGCAGGATGTCGATAAACAGTTAAAAAAATTAAAGAGGGGAATGCAAATTGTTGTTGGGACTCCTGGCCGACTTTTAGATCATATTAGAAGAGAAACAATCCGTTTATCGGAAATATCCTTCCTTGTTTTAGACGAAGCAGACCAAATGCTCCATATAGGCTTTCTTAATGAAGTGGAGGATATTATTAGAGAAACTCCAGCAAGCAGGCAAACGATGCTGTTTTCAGCAACGATGCCTCCTGAAATTCGCAAACTAGCAAAAAAGCATATGCGTGATCCTGAATATATTCAAGTAGAAAAAACACAAGGTCCGGCTGAAAATGTTAAGCAGATTGCGATTCATACAACGGATCGTGCTAAACAAGCCACGCTTATTCAATTAGTGGAAACGTATCGTCCCTATTTAGCGGTAGTTTTTTGTCGGACGAAACGAAGAGTAAGTAAACTTTTTGATGTCCTGAAAGCAAACGGCTTTTCTTGCGATGAATTGCATGGTGATTTGTCTCAAGCGAAGAGAGAACGAGTGATGAAGCGTTTTAGGGATGCCGAAGTGCAATTGTTAATTGCTACAGATGTGGCGGCGAGAGGGCTAGATGTTGAAGGCGTCACGCATGTGTTTAATTATGATATCCCAGAAGATGCTGACAGTTATGTTCATCGAATTGGCCGAACAGGCAGAGCTGGAATGACAGGTCTTGCAATTACCTTTTATACTTCGGCGGACAGGCCTATGCTTGA
The DNA here is from genome assembly GCF_051842875.1 of Neobacillus sp. C211. Lineage (NCBI taxonomy): Bacteria > Bacillati > Bacillota > Bacilli > Caryophanales > Bacillaceae > Neobacillus > Neobacillus sp. C211. The sequence goes on along the minus strand of NZ_JBPXRO010000063.1, from coordinate 3,859 downwards.
AACGATTGAACAAGAGTTAAACATCATCATTCCGAAACAAAATAATGGTAATAGCGAAGAGAAATCAGAAACAGAAGACATAAAAAAAGAACGTAATACTGTTCATATAGATAAACGTGGAATGAGTAAAGCAAGAACAAGTACATCACGAAATCGAAACGATACAGGTAGAAGGGAAAATAGGTCTGGAGGAAGAGGCAGCTCTGAAAGAAGGTCCCAAACAGTTACGTCAGGAAGAAACAGTACGAAAACAGGTTCAGGTAGAAAAGGACCAAGATAATATACATTTTTAAAACAAATGGGACTGAAAATGATTCAGTCCCGTTCGCTTATTTAACTACCAATTCTAATGCCAGTATTTGATTTAACCAGTACTTCCTCATATCTTTTTACATCAGCTTTTTGGCTTGAGAAAATAGTTCCAAGATAGCCCGCAATAAATCCGAGTGGAATAGAAACAATTCCTGGAGTTGTATACGGGAACCAAGGCTCGCCTACAAAAATAGCTTTTCCAACTTCAGGGCTGAATACATTCGGGCTGACTAGCACCAAGCCGATTGCTGAAATAAGCCCAACCACCATAGCCCAAACGGCACCGGTTGTATTAAAGCGTTTCCAGTAAATTGTATACAGAATAACAGGTAAATTTGCACTCGCTGCGACGGCAAAGGCAAGTGAAACTAGGAAGGCAACATTAAGAGTTTGTGCACCTAACGCAAGTATAATAGATATGACAGAAACTCCAACTGCTGCCCAGCGTGCCATACCTACTTGCTGCTTTTCTGTTGCATTTCCCTTTTTAAGGATAACGTTATAGAAATCATGGGCAAACGCTGAGGCAGCCGTCAGAACAAGGCCAGCAACAACAGCTAGAATAGTTGCAAAAGCGACTGCTGAAATAAAAGCAAATAACATATTTCCACCAAGAGCTTGGGCTAAAAGCGGAGCAGCCATATTTCCCGCTGGATTAGCTGCAACAATTGTACTGTTACCTACAAAAGCTGCCGCACCGAAGCCAAGAAAAATGGTCATAACGTAAAAAATCCCAATGATCCATGTGGCATATACAACTGAGGAACGAGCTGTTTTTGCATCCTTTACCGTAAAGAACCGAACAAGAATATGGGGCAGACCTGCTGTTCCTAGTACTAATCCCATGTTTAAGGAAATGGTATCAAGACCAATTTTGTATTTTACGCCAGGATTTAGGAAAGTTTCCTTTAATGGTGTTGCAGTTTTCATTTGCGCAAACATATCGGTAATACTCCAGTTAAATTTGGCAAAGACAATAATAGAAATGACTAAGGTACCACCCATTAATAGAACGGCTTTAATGATTTGGACCCAGCTTGTTGCATGCATTCCTCCAAAAATAACATATACAGTCATTAGTACGCCAACAATTAAAACGGATGTGGTATATTCTAAGCCTAATAATAATTTGATAAGTGCACCTGCACCAACTAGCTGAGCAATCATGTAAAAAATCGAAATGGTTACCGTGTTCATGGCGGCAAAACCACGCACTTTTTTTGCATCAAATCTTGCAGCAATCATATCTGCAAAGGTATATTTACCGAGGTTTCTTAGAGGTTCAGCTACCAAATAAAGTACAACAAGATAGGCAACTAGGAAACCAATGCTATAAAAGAAGCCATCAAATCCCGTTAAGGCGACTGCCCCTGCAATTCCAAGGAAGGATGCAGCGGACATATAATCCCCAGCGATGGCAAGTCCATTTTGCCAGCCAGTAAGACCTCCGCCAGCCGTGTAGAACTCACTTGCATTTTTCGTCCGTTTTGAAGCGTAGTATGTAATCACTAACGTAACAAAAACGATACATAGAAACATAGTAAATGCAGCTGTATTCATTAGTTAGTCCCCCCTTCTTGGATGACTTTATTAGCTAATTCATCAAATCTTGCTGCTTTTTTCGAGTAAAGCATACATAAAACCCATGTCATGACGAATTGTAAGAAAGCAAAGACCCATGCCCATGTTATACTTCCGATAAACTTATGATTTAACACTGTCGAATAGGAAGTTAATACAGGCAATGCAAAATAAAAACAAAAAAAGAATATGGTGATTGGCACGATGAATTTTTTCTTTTCGGAGAGTAATTTTTGAAATGATGATGATTGAACAATCGCAGTGTAATCGCTTTCAGAATTAACCTTAGTTTTTTTTGCCTCCAATGTTAGTTCCTCCTCTCATATAAAAGCCCTTTGTTCAAATCTGAGGTCAAATAAAAGACAATGCTGATTGGTCATTTGTTGAGGAAAAATAGATCGTGGCGGTAATTATACTGGAAGAAATTAATTTTTTAAAATTCGCCCCTTTAAATACAGATTTTTCTAAATTTTAAAATTACATTTTCGATTTTATTATATTGAGAAGGGAATTTGCAATAGGAAATTTCAAAAAAGGTAAAAATACCCATTAAAAATTTATTAGGAGAAATAATTGCGAGGGTTGGATGTTATTTTGTAAATCAGAGAAATAAAAAAAACCCTTGCAGCGCAAAGGTTTTCGAAATATGGAGAATAGGGGGCTCGAACCCCTGACCTCTTGCATGCCATGCAAGCGCTCTCCCAGCTGAGCTAATCCCCCAGTTTATTGGTACAAGAAAAATTATATCTGTATTGCTATTATCTTGCAAGAGAAAATTTTGATTTAACATAAAATTTTTTTCTAGCCAATACTTTCGATTTCAACTTTCTGAACACCTTCTAAATTCGATACAGAGGAATACACATCGGTTGTCTTTTCACGGTAATCCACTGCAACTAAGATTTGAACAAGATGGTCCCCGTTGTCTAAATCTTTAATCTTAAGTCTACGAACAATATAATTTTTTTCTAATAAGAAAGAAATCGCTTTATCAATTTGATTTTGATCTCTAATAAACAAGTGCAACATGACTTCTTTTTCCCGTAATTGTTTGGGACCAATGATCTTCATTAAAAATGGAACAAATTCCACACTAATCATAAGTAGCGCAACACCAACAAATGCCTCTATGAAAAAACCAGCTCCGACAGCTATGCCAATTCCTGCGGCTCCCCATATCATCGCAGCAGTAGTTAATCCTGAAATACTATCATTGCCCCGTCTTAGGATAACACCCGCACCTAAGAAACCAATTCCTGAAACAATCTGTGCTGCTAAGCGAAGAGGGTCCATTGTAATTTTAACATTATCCGAATTGGGAAACATATACGCCGATTCAATCGATACAATTGTCAGCAAACAACTCACAACCGAGATAACCAGACTTGTCTTAAGTCCAACTGGTTTCCTTTTTAATTCTCGTTCTAGGCCGATAATAAGGCCAAAAACAGCAGAAACACCTAACTTAATTAATATATGGATATCGATACTACTCATCTCAGGTTCACGTCCAATTACACAGTCTGTTGACTGAAGTTTTGTTTGTTGTGGTGGTAGAAAATATAGAGCATTGGAAAAAATTAAAGGTTTTCCTATGTTGATTCTACACATAAACGAGTATCTAATGGAAGTACAAGTGGGAACTTATATTTTTATGCACTATGGAAATTACTTACTATTAATCAATAACCGTCTATTTATTATATGATAAGAAGGATCAAAAAAGGCTATATCAATCAGGTTTACATTTCCCTGTTTTTTATATGGTCCTTACTTTAGTAATAAGAATGAGCTTTTCAAAAAAACTTTTAAAATTATATTGCAAACATTAATTTATCATGTTATATTAAATCTCGTCCTCATCGAGAGAGTCAACTAACGAAAAAAGATTTTAAAAAAGTTGTTGACATTAAGATGTTGGATATGATAAATTAATAAAGTCGCTTACGAGCGAATGAGAAATTGA
>NZ_JBPXRO010000062.1:0-9389 GCF_051842875.1 Neobacillus sp. C211 | reverse complement strand
GCTTCTCAGCGCCGATGGTAGTTGGGACACGCGTCCCTGTGAGAGTAGGACGTTGCCAGGCATTTCAAGGACAACCTGTAAAGGTTGTCTTTTTTTGTGTTCGAGATAATAACTGGAGGGTGGTTCACATAATATACACTCGAACTCTCTATAGAGACAGAATTATTTGATAATATGAAAAAAGTATATTAACCTCAAACATGTTGCAAAATACCAATAATGAAAATTTAGGAGTTGGCATGTTTGGGAAAAAAGGGGACTCAAATTCCGGTTAAGGAAAAGTTTGAGGATAATATAGAATACTTAATAAAAGAATTACGAATCGGAAAAAGCTTTGATGTGATTCACAGGCCGTTGGAATACGGAGGACTCCGGTTCGGGATGTTTTTAATAGATGGGTTCGCTTCAGCTAATCTCTTACTTTTAATTATGAAGGAGATCGAGAAACGGAAACCAGAGGATTTTGGAAATAGTCCAATTGACAAGCTTTTTAAAACCTTTATTCCTCATGTAGAGGTGAATACATCAGATGATTTAGAGGAAGTTATAGCCCAAATTCTTGCAGGACAAACTGCAGTAGTAGTAGAAGGCGGTAAACAAGTAATCCTGATTGATTCACGTGAATATCCAATCCGTTCTCCTCAGGAACCAGATATTGAACGTGTTGTACGGGGACCCCGCGATGGCTTTGTTGAAACGATTGTATTTAACTTAGCTTTAATTCGCAGGCGTGTACGGGATCGATCCCTTATAATGGAATACGTCCAAGTAGGAAAGCGATCTAAAACAGATATTGCATTAGTATACATAGATAGCATTGCTGACCCTGATAATGTAAAAATGTTAAGAAATGAACTTGAAAAAATATCCATAGATGGGATTCCAATGGCGGAAAAAACGATTGAAGAATTTGTATTTGGCCGAAATTATAATCCATATCCATTAGTTCGATACACAGAAAGATCAGATACAAGTGCCGTTCATTTAATGGAAGGTCATGTATTAATAGTGGTGGATGGGTCACCAAGTGTAATGATTTGTCCAGCAACCTATTGGCATCACTTGCAGCATGCTGAGGAATATCGTCAAAAGCCGGTAATTGGGATTTTTTTACGATGGGCACGATTTATCGCTGTGTTATCCTCCTTATTTCTCATACCACTTTGGTACACTTATGCGACCAATGAACAATTACTCTCAGATCGATGGAAGTTTATCGGTGTAGAAGATCAAGGGGAGATTGGTTTAATCTGGCAATTTATAATTGCTGAAGTCGGAATTGAAATTTTGCGAATGGCAGCTATACATACTCCCAATGCCCTTGCAACTGCGTTAGGTATCGTTTCTGCAATAATCATTGGAGATGTAGCTGTAGAGGTAGGGATTTTTACTCATGAGGTCGTCCTATATGTGGCAGTTGCTGCCATTGGAACGTTTGCCACACCAAGTTATGAGTTAAGCCTTGCCAATCGACTATTTCGGGTTTTCTTTTTAATCATGGTTGCTTTATTTAAAGTTCCAGGGTTAATCATAGGAATCACGTTATGGATCATGCTCCTTGTTGTAACAAAGAGCATGAATACACCATTTTTGTATCCGTTTATTCCATTTAATCCACGAGATTTTCGGATAATGCTCTCTCGGACGCCAATTCCGCTTAATAATACAAGGGCTGCGATCCTAAGGCCACAAGATAAAACAAGGCAATAAAAATAAAGTCTATCAAATTTGATAGACTTTTGAGCTGTTTCAGATTTAATTACTTATATTAAATTAGTTTAAACCCACTAATCAAAATCATCACTGCCATAATAGTCCTTAGAGGTTTTGCTGGTAATTTAGAGGATAAGGTGCTTCCTAAAATGACACCAGGGATCGACCCCATTAAAAGGTTAAACACTAATAGATAATCAACATTGCCGATTCCTGCGTGCATAATCCCTGCAGCGGAGACTAATAAAAAGGCATGAGCGATATCGGTTCCGACCAATTCTGGAGTTTTCAATCTGTACAAGTAAATCATAGCTAATGCAAACAATGAACCAGATCCTATCGATGTCAAGCCTACAATAAAACCTAATATAGCACCAATCAGAATGGTTAAGCCCCGTTTTTCGTGGATCGGCTTCTTTTGAAAATGATTCCATTCTAATTTATTTTTCATAAATGTTTTAAACAAGGTAGTCAATGCTACCAATATTAAAACGTAACCCAATGCGTGTTTAATCACCACTTCTTGGTTATGAAAAAAAGAATCAAATAAATGGAGAACGCCTACTGCACAGATCGCACTTGGAATACTCCCAATCGCTAGATACTTTACTAACTTGAAATTTATTGTCTTCTGCCTCCAATGTTGAATTGAACCAAAAAGTTTAGTTATGGAGTTATAAACAAGATCAGTACCTACCGCAATTGAAGGGCTGATACCTAATAAAATTAAAATTGGAGTCAACAAAGCGGCCCCTCCAACACCTGTTAATCCGACCATAAAACCGATTAAAAGACCCATTACAATAATCCCCATGCTCATTACACGCACACCCCGAATATCTAATCTAATGTTGATTTATAACATTAAAATATGAAAGAGTTAGATACCTGTGACATGAATGGTATGCCCAAAAAAAAAGTGGACCCAGTTTGGAGTCCACCTAAATCATTATTTATCTTTTTCTTCTTCATTCAAATTTATTTTTTTACATCCGACATATAAACAAGAGAAAATATCTAATCCAGGCCGAGCCTTAGCTAATCCTTTTATATAAGGTGTGACTAAATCCTTAAAATCCGCTCCGACTTCTATCTCTTCTAAAATTCCATAAACATAAAGCTTTTTTTCATCAAATAGAAGAGCTACGTTTCCTATTGCTTTGTTATTTCCATCCACCACATTTAATACCTGAAACTGCGGTGTGATTACCTCAGGAGAAAAATAAATTTGCAATGACATCTACTCCTTTTTATCTAGCCCCATTGTCAAGTAAACTCTCCTAACCGGACCTTTTTCAATTTTATGTGAAGGATAATTTTTCAAACAATGAATCACTTTCTTCTGAAGGCTCCTTTTTAGCAACATGTATGAGAATCATGGAAAGCAATCCACATAACAATGTTAAACCTGCTGTAGATAAGAACATCCCTGAACGGGACCATTCCATTAATGCCCCAAAAATAGGTGGACCAATGGCAACACCTAAAAATCTAACGGATCCATATAGGGAGGTAACGAATCCACGCCGGTCTGCCGGTACGGAACCAGTAATAAAGCTATTAATACAAGGAAGAACGAGACCAGTTCCAATACTGCTTATGACTAAGACAGCAAAAAATGGAAGTAAATTTGTAAAGAAGACCAATGATGCAAAGGAAGCAGTCATTAATAAACAGCCGATGACAATTAATCTTTTCATTACTTTCATTTTTTTTCCGATATTACTGCCTGTAAAATAGGAGGTTGTTGTCATAAATAAAAGGGGGATCGCTAAAATTGCACCTTTTAGTAAACCATCAATCTGATGATCTTTCTCGAGAATATCGGATATATAAAACAAAATCCCAAATAGTGTAAAAAGGCAGGAGGCACCTGTGAAATATGCTGCAAATAACCAGCGTCCTTCTGTTTTAAAAACTGATACAAGACCCTTCACATATTTTCCCAAAGGAGGAGGTTCTTTTTCTGCATTTTTTTCCTTGATAAAAAAGATGGTGAAGAGAACTGACATCGCACAAAAAATCGGGAAGGCAAAAAATGCAGCATACCAAAACAGAAGTGCTAGAAGCGAACCGATAATTGGGCTTATAACCTTTCCGAATCCATTCGATGCTTCCACTAAGCCTAAAACCTTACTTTGTTCGCCACCCTTAAATAAATCGCCTGCCAATGCCATGGCAATTGGAGCCGTACCAGCAGCACCAATCCCTTGTAAAACTCTCCCTGCAAGTATCCATGTATACGGATTGGAGAACCAGGCTGCTGCAGCACCAGCTAAAAGACCTCCGCTGCCATACACGATAAGAGCTGGGATAATAATTGCTTTTCGTGAAAAACGGTCAGATAAATATCCTAAAACAGGTATAGATATTGCCGCTGCAATCGAAAATACTGAGATAATTAAGCTAGTCTGAAATTGAGTAATATTTAGTTCTGATTTCATTTTTGGAAGAATTGGGATTAACATTGAGTTTCCTAACACCAAAATAAGTGGGATTGAACCGATTGCAGTAATCGTCAAGCCTTTATGCTTTTGCTTCGGCAATGTATGTACACCCCTAACTGTGAAATTAAGCCCTATTATTGTTTGGAATAGGACAGCAGTTTATGCAATCGCAATTGCCTAATTCTTAGGAATAATGCCCATTATATACACATTCACCCATTTTTTGAATAATCTATCCTAGAAAAATAGAGGAGGCGCATTCCCTATGAGTTTTTTAACCATTCCCGAAAGGACTTCAGGAATTAGATCATACGGTCTAACTTCTGTGATCGATACGGGAACCCCGATGGGAGAATTAAAGAATATCTTAGCTGATTATGGCAGCTTTATTGATATAGCTAAGATCGGGATTGGTTCAGCTTATGTAACGCCAAACATAAAGGAAAAGGTTCGGCTTTACAAGGAATATCATATTAGGACTTATTGTGGCGGTACATTATTTGAAAAATGCTTTTACCAAAAAAAAATTCCTGAATATTTATCCTTTTTACAGGATTTAGGGATTGAATGGCTCGAAATATCTAATGGGACACTAGATATCCCAATAAATGAACGCCTCCGTTTAATTTCACAATTAAAAAATGACTTTCATATCATCGCAGAAGTCGGTTCCAAGGATCCTAATCAAGAAATGTCTATCTGTGGATGGAAAGAAGAGATAATGCTCTTCTTAGAAGCAGGTTGTGAATATGTGATTACAGAAGGCAGGGATTCTGGAACTTCAGGTATTTATGAAAAATGCGGTGATATTAAATCTGATTTAATTCAAGAGTTGGTCAGAGGTATTGACAGCAAAAAAATCATCTTTGAAGCACCATCGGCAAAACATCAAATGTATTTTATTAAAGAAATTGGACCCAATGTCAATTTAGGAAATGTGAAAATACGAGATGTATTAATATTAGAAGCGCAACGCTGTGGTCTAAGAAGTGAAACATTTTTTTTGGAGGGAAATGAATGCAAATAACGCTAATCAGACATCTTCCCACAGAATGGAATAAAAAAACCTGGCTGCAAGGCAGGAGAGATATAGAACTATCCCCATTAACAGATGAATTATATTTAGGAATAGCAGAGAATAAGCAGCGGCTGAAAAAATTAGCACCATTTGAACTTGTTTTGGCCAGCACCCTAAAACGAACTCATCAAACAGCTCAGCTATATGGCCACGCATGCCAAACAGAGGGTTTATTAGATGAATTAGATTTTGGTCCATTTGAAGGGCGTCCAAAGGAAGAACTTTTCGAGAAATATCGTGAGCTTTGGATTAATAATCCAAAAGATCTTGTGTTAGGAGAAAGTATTAAGAATTTAGAAGAAAGGGTTGTTTTGTTTATCGAAAAATATAAGAAGTTGTCCAATATTTTAGTGTTCGGCCATGGATCGTGGATTAGGGCAATGATTTCTTATTCGCAGTTTGGCGATGTTAATCACATGAATAAAATAATTGTCGAAAACAATGCCTGTATTACACTAGCAATGAATTCCAATCTTCGAGGATAGAAAGTCGAGGTGACCTTAATTGTCTGATCTGTTGACGTATGAAAATTGGGATGAAAAAAAGGTAGGTACCCTTTTGGACCATCCTCGCGATTTTCTAGATATTTTAAAATGGGCATACCAAAATTATGGAGAGAGAATAGTCTATTCGTGCAGCTTTGGCGCAGAGGGAATTGTATTAATCGATTTAATTCATAAAGTAAATAAAAATGCGAAAATTATTTCCCTCGATACCGGCCTCCACTTTCCAGAAACTTATCAATTAATTGAGGAAGTCAGGAACAGGTACCCATCGCTGCAAATCGAGCTTATTAAACCTAGGATATCGTTGGATGAACAAACCAAATGGTATGGAGACGAATTGTGGCAGAGTAACCCCAATCTGTGCTGTCATTTAAGAAAGGTGGTTCCTCTAAAGGAAGCATTACAGGATGTTGAAGCATGGATCTCAGGTCTAAGGCGAGATCAATCCATCATAAGGAGTAACACCCAATATATAAATAAGGATGAAAAATTTAAGAAAATAAAGATTTGTCCCCTTATTCACTGGTCATGGGAAGACATTATGACTTATATCCATCTAAATCATTTACCCTACAATCCATTACACGATAAAGGTTACCCAAGTATTGGCTGTGCTCCCTGTACAAAGCCTGTCGCAGATTCAAGAGACTCTCGTTCCGGACGGTGGGCTGGTAAATCGAAAACTGAATGCGGACTCCATGAAGCATAAATAGGCCACAAAGGCAAATTCAAGAGGTTAGGGAGGGAGTAAAATGAGTGAAAGTGTCCCCCATGGGGGTGAATTGGTAAATAGTATTAACCTAAATACTCCAATTGATTACACTCGTAACTATATAGAATTAGGTAATTTAGAATTAAGTGATTTAGAGTTAATTGCAAATGGAGCCTATAGTCCGCTAACTGGGTTTATGGGTCTATCTGACTATAATTCAGTAGTTAGTAATATGAGGCTGATCAATGGACTTCCGTGGTCGTTACCGATTACATTATCTATCAACAAAGATAAAGCGAAGGAACTTAAAACCGGTGAGATGATCAATCTAATCCAAAATGGCACTGTGTATGGTGTAATGGAGGTGAAGGAATTATTTATCCCTGATAAAAAGTTTGAAGCTGAGATGGTATACAGAACAACCGATATTCATCACCCAGGGGTTAAAAGACTGTTAGAACGACCGGAGATCTATCTCGGAGGTCCCATTACCCTGATAAAAAGACCTGAGAAAAGTAAGTTTGAAAGCTATTATTTGGACCCCATCCAAACAAGGAAGCAGTTTAGGAGATTCGGTTGGAATACGGTAGTTGGTTTCCAAACTCGAAATCCCGTGCACCGGGCCCATGAATATATACAAAAAACAGCATTAGAGACTGTCGATGGGCTTTTCTTAAATCCGTTGATGGGTGAGACCAAATCGGATGATATTCCTGGTGAAATCCGTATGAAAAGCTATCAAGTCTTAATAGAAAATTATTACCCGAAAGATCGGGTGTTCCTTTCTGTTTTTCCTGCCGCGATGAGATATGCTGGGCCTAGGGAAGCAATCTTTCATGCCATCGTCCGGAAAAATTTTGGGTGTACTCATTTTATAGTAGGGAGAGATCATGCCGGAGTAGGAAACTATTATGGAACATATGATGCCCAAAAAATATTTAGTCACTTCACTGACGAAGAACTCGGCATTAAACCGCTCTTTTTTGAACATAGCTTTTATTGTAAAAAATGTGAAAACATGGCCTCTGAAAAAACATGCCCACATGATTCAAAGCAACACGTAATTTTATCAGGTACAAAAGTTAGAGGTATGTTAAAAAACGGGGAACAGCCGCCAAAGGAATTTAGCCGGCCTGAAGTGGTTGAAATTCTAATCCAAGGAATGAAAGAAGCCTACTTAGATGAAACCCGCCGTTTGGAGACCCCTTAAAGCGAACCATTTGTAGAAAATAAAGGGGTGATGAAATGGGAAATAGTAAGAATATTATTTGGCATCAGTCAACGGTAAAAAAAACAGATCGCTACCTATTAAATGGGCATAAAAGCTGTGTATTGTGGTTTACAGGTTTATCTGGATCAGGAAAATCTACCTTGGCTAATGCTGTTGATCATGCTTTGTATCAACAAAATATTAGGAGCTATGTTTTGGACGGTGATAATATTCGCCACGGGCTAAATAGTGATTTAAGTTTTGGGATTGAGGACAGGAGAGAAAACATTCGGAGAATCGGGGAAGTGGCAAAACTGTTTGTTGACAGCGGCCTGATTGTTTCTTCTGCATTTATTTCTCCATTTCTTGATGATAGGCAGCTTGTTCGAAATATGTTTGAACCCCGCGAATTTATTGAAATATTTTTGAATTGTCCTATCAATATCTGTGAAGACCGGGACCCAAAAGGTCTATATAAAAAAGCAAGAAAAGGAGAAATCCCTGACTTTACGGGAATATCCTCTCCGTATGAGGTGCCAAATGATCCAGAAATCATGATTGAAACTGATACAATGACACTTGATCAATCAGTTGAAAAAATTATAGCCTATTTAAAGGAAGAGAAGATTCTTTAGGGATCTTCTTATCTTTTTCTCCAATTCGTCGTTAGGAATCTTATTTTTTGTAATTTTAATTCAAAAATAAAATCAATGATATTCGTTGAAAAGAATTGGCAAATAACTGCGAAAATAACAATTTTATAATCAATCACAAGGGCGGTTAATAAAAAAATCAAAAAGTTTATTCCCATCATTACTTTTCCTGGACTCCATTTCTTATAGGAAGCGATCATTAATGCAGGAATGACCATTCCACCGCTGGATGCCCCCGCTCGAATCAATAATCCTACACCAATACCAAAGAAAACACTTCCACATAGTATATCCACCATGATATGGATATGAAGATGTGGAACTAGGGCTGTTAGAAAAGTTACTGTCGTGGAGGTAATAGCAACCGAAAGAATCGTTCGAATAGTCCAGGTGTATCCAAAATACTTTAAAGCGAAAAGTAGAAAAACAATATTAGATAACCACAAAGAGAAACCAAGAGATAAATGAAACCAGTGATTGACCAAGATCGCAAGTCCTGCTGCCCCGCCCGAAGGGATGGAGTGAGGAAATAAAAACAAGGACATCGACATGCCCTGAAGGGTAGCCCCAAATAAAATGCAGAAATAGGTTAAATAAGTTCTTTTCATAGTTTAAAGAAATAAACCATATCAATTGTATTTTTCAATTCCACATAAATACCTCCTCAGGACTATTACTCCTTGTCCATTTTATGAGAAGAAAAAAAGGAATATGTAGAATGTTTTTTCAACGTGATAATATCAAGATAAAAGATGCTAAATAGATTAGAAAATATTATCTACTGAATGCTACACACTCGGATGGTATTATAAGAAAGTTCCTTCGCGAGCAAGTTAAAACGTTATTGATAAAAAATAAATTGTTGACGATGTTGGCAAGGACATGTTATAGTATCTTTCTTGTCACTTTTAAAAACTAGTAATCTAGTAGTGATAATTGTAGCAAGAAGAAATAGTTTTGTTCTTTGAAAACTAAATAAACAAAGACGTGTAAACAAACAATAACTATTAGCTTCATTTGTTGAAGCTAAGCCAACGTAACAAAATGAGCGAATCAACTTTCTTGGAGAG
>NZ_JBPXRO010000061.1:0-9573 GCF_051842875.1 Neobacillus sp. C211 | reverse complement strand
GATAAAGTATTAGAAGTAGACCTGTCGGGATTGATTAAGCGATGATGGGTTGTAATTGAAAATAAGTGAAATAATCTACACAAGTCAATTACGGCTTATGGGTTGAGTATTTTCATAATTTCATTTTTGGAAAGGGTCTTATTCCACTAACGGGTGCAAGAGTGAAATAAAGCAACGCATTCGAGATGCGCTGCTTTATTTATTTTTAAAAATACTTCATATATAATTGCTGCCTGATGCTTCCGCTTAACTGGGCATATATCCGGGTGGTTTCACTTTTTTCATGACCTAATAGGCTTTGAATAACATCTAGAGGTGCTCCATTATTCAATAAGTGGGTTGCATAGCTGTGCCTTAGTTGGTGCGGATGAATGCCTTTGTTAATGCTGGCACGGTTTGAAATCCGTTTAATAATGTATCGCATCTGGGCAATGCTCATTCGATGAGGATCACGTTCCGTGACAAAAATAGCAGTGTCCCGGTCTTCACGATTATCTAGGTATCGCTTTAACCAAATTTCGCAACGGATATTGAAATAGACTTCCCGTTCCTTATCGCCTTTACCTCTGATAATGGCGGATCGGTTCATCCAATTAATTCTACCTCTATCTAAGGTAACAACTTCTCCTATTTGGCATCCAGTGGAGAACATGAATTCAAACAGAGCATTTTCCATTGGTGAACAACAGGCTTCCCGTAAATGTTTAAGACTTTCACTTGATTTTGCTAAATAAGCTTTTAATTGTTCTGTAGTGATCTTATCAATTTGAACATCATTAAAAAAGCGAATAAGTAAGATGGACTGTAGTTTATATGCTTTTAATGTTTGCGGCGAAAAGCCTTCAATGCGTTTATCAGATTCATACGTTTCCCATGCTTGAGATAATAACATGTTCATCTCTCCCCAAAAAATTCTTTTTTCAGGAATTATTGACTGGTTTTACAAAATTGAAACGGCGGTTCTTATTAAGCTAAAGGCAAAACTAGGTTAATAACATTAAGGATAATCATATGGGAATAAAATTTGTTGGAGTTAAGATTATAAGGATTTTAGCTTTAGATTGGAATCCTTTTTAAATTATTATTTCTTCGTTTTTTGAAGTGTTTTAGCAGTATAATAGTATTGGTATTTCTAAGATTTACAAAAAGGGGATAATTCATGAAGAAATTAACCTACATATTTATGGCGTTTTTATTAATTTTCCTTGTAGCCTGTTCATCAAATGAAACAACTGGCAAAGAGGAAAATGCTGAAACAAAGATAGAAGGGAAAAAAAGGAACAGGGTGTAGCTGAGGCTAAAGAAAAGGCAGAAAAAACGAAAAGTGAAAGCGGAGTCAGTCCAAGCGTTCCTGCCACTAGTACACCAACGATAACAAGTGTTAATGGTGACTTTGACTACAATAAATATACACTAATTGTAGTAGATGGCGGAGATATGTCAGGTTCTAGAAAGCCGAATGTAAGAGTTGATGTCGGGTATGGCGACAGGGAATATTGGGCTTTTACAAATGAATACGGACAGCTAATTCGTGTTGAAGCAAAAAATATAATACTCCAAAATCCGAATACTGAACATGTTTTATCGTCTGGGAGATACTATTCTGATGAAGCAAAGGTTCCCGGTACAGAGAGTCAAGAATTAGATGAAGGGCATGTGATTGCTGACTCACTTGGGGGAGTATCTAACGCATATAACATTACACCTCAAGACAGCATTCTCAATAGGCACGGCGATCAAGCCTATATGGAAAAAGTGATTCGAGACGCAGGAGGTTGTACAGATTTCGTAGCAGTGATTCAATATCCAAATACTAAGACTCAAATTCCTAACCATTATAAATTCACTTACAAAATTCAGGGCAGAACCATTACAGATGAATTTGACAATGTTAACCCAGATGAAGTGAACAAAAATTTAGGGGAAACGACAGGTACGAGCAATACCCCAGCGAAAACAGACAATGTACCAACAAACGAAACGGTAAGTAGTAATGAAGATGTTAGTAAGGTGGATACCAATCATAATGGAAGTGTTACGATCGCTGAAGCCAAAGCTGCTGGCTTTAAAATGCCAATTACGCGTGATTCATGGCTCTATAAATATATGGACGATCGGGATGGTGATGGACTAGTAGGTGAGTAAACAAATCGTCTATATACACATATAACACAAAAATGAAGAAAGGCTGCTATTTTTGGCGGCTTTTTTCTTGTTGTACTAACGAAGCAGATTAGTGGAAGATGAGTTGCTTAACCTCCCTCTTTTATCTGTCCCTTATAAAAAATAACAAACTGTCACTTTAATGCAGGACAGTTTGTTTATATAATCATACCAAAGAAAAAAAGGAGAGAAGAATTATGGAGATAACACCAGTAGTATTAATAGGAGATAGAGTAAAGATACAACCTATGGAGGATTATCACGTACAGGAATTATTTGATGCGGGAAACAATCCAGATATATGGACACACATGCCGATGAAGGTTCAATCGATTGAAGATATGAAGTACCTTGTGAATGGAGCACTTCAAGCGAGAGAACAAGGAAGCGAATTTCCTTTTGTTATCTTCGATAAGGATTCGGGGAAAATTGTGGGAAGCACTCGTTTTCTTAATATATCCATACCAAACCGTAACTTGGAAATTGGTTGGACATGGCTGTCTCCAACTGTTTGGCGAACTAGAATAAATACAGAATGTAAGTATCTTCTTTTGAAACACTGCTTTGAGACACTTGGGACAATTCGTGTTCAGTTAAAAACAGATAGTCGAAATGTGCGGTCTCAGCAGGCAATTGAACGGCTGGGTGCGGTAAAAGAAGGAGTGCTTCGGAATCATATGGTTATGCCTGACGGTTATTTAAGAGACTCTGTGTTTTACTCTGTAATCGACCAAGAATGGGTGCTAGTGAAGGACAAATTGGAGAGTATACTAAAATAATCCCGTATTTTCGAAGTGTTGCTTATTAAATTAAAGGGTGCTTTAACTTAACAACGGAGGTAGCTGCGGTACCTCCTTTTCTTATTGAACAAACGGAGCAGTTTACTTGAACAATTACGACCCTAAAAAATATACATATAATAATAATTGTAAATGGGGGATGTAATGGGCTTGCAAGGGAAAGTCAGTTTAGGTGTTGGTTGGATAACTTTGTTTCTAATGGGTACAGATTTATTTGTAGTAACTCCGTTACTACCGTTCATTTCGGAAGCGTATAGTGTTAGTTCAGCGATGACAGGATGGATGGTAACTGTTTTTGCTGTAACATATGCTATTGCAGCACCTTTCTTTGGTTGGGCTTCAGATAAAAATGGAAGAGGGATTTTTATTACATTTGGGTTACTGTTATTTTCCTTTTCTAATGCCTTAACTGCTTTTTCACCTTCTTTTACCTGGTTAATCATTAGTCGTATTTTAGCTGGTTTGGCGGTTGCTGCAATCACTCCTTTAATTTATGCCATTATCGGGGATATTGCACCATCAAATCGGAGAGGAACTTGGCTTTCTATTGTTGTTTCAGGACATTTAACAGCTCTTTGGGCAGGAGCACCAATCGGTACGTTACTAGAGCATTTTCTTGGTTGGCGTTCAGTATTTGTTGTAATGGCTATTATAGGGACTTTATTGGCGGCAGTAAATTTCAAAGCGTGGAAATATGTTCCTGGAAGGAATGTAACAAGAAATCTATTAGAAGGAAACCTGCCAAGAATACTTGGTTCTGTAAGTGTTACCACCACTTGGGCGATTTCAATGTATGCTCTTTATGTTTACTTAGGTGCGGCTCTTTATTCCGAAAATAGATTCACATCATCAGAAATCGCATTAGCTGTTACTTTTTATGGTATTGGTGCTGTTTTAGGAAGTCTTATAAGTGGACAATTCACAGACAGGTTTGGAGAAAAGAAGATTTCTAAAGCTACGCTAATTTTATTGACCCTTATTCTCGTTTGTTTAGGAATATTCTTCTCATCTGGGGATTGGATTTATTTCTTTCTGTTGATATGGGCTTTGGTTGGGTATGCAGGATTTACATCATACCAAGCACGATTAACAGTCGAATATCCCAGGGAACGAGGAATTGTTATGGCGTGGAATAATACGGCTTTGTATATTGGTATTACCATTGGTTCAATCATGGGTGGTTATGTCATATCTAATTGGGGTTATTCTTTCCTGCCATATGTTTGTAGCATTGCAGCAATTATTAGTTTTGTCCTTAGTAACCAAAAGGTCCAAGAAACAAAAAAAGAGAAAAATCATAATGTGAAGAATTGTACTTAAACTATAGGGTGCAAGAGTTAAAGACGGGGATCGCTGCGGCGATCTTTTTGCTTGTTGAGCTAACTGGCAGTTTAGTTGAACAAGCAAAGTGACTCATTAATGTCGCATTTGACCTAAAGGGTGACAAAAACGGGATGATAAACACGAAAAAAAGCGTCTAAATGACGCTTTAGTTAGAAAGAGGTACTGTAAATGGTTATTTAACTTAAAGGATTACTTTATATTATGATAGCTTGTTTTAAAAGGTAATGGACAAACACAGAATTTTCAAAGAATTATTTTTTTGGTTTGTAATGAGAACACCATTAATTCTGTTTCATAAGTTTTTAGCTAAAATACATCAGAAAAAATCAATTTTATTGCACAAAATGGGTCCAAACAAAATCCGTGCTTGACAGCCTTGAACCTCGTCTTTCTAGAAAGGATGGTTTAGGAACTTCATTGAAAAAAGGGGTATCTCCTAGTAGACCCAGCAATTTATATTTTTTAAAACTGAGCCGTAAATTAAACCTCATGTCGCCAATATCAGTATGACCACAAAAATCCTACTTTCATTCTCTGTGGTGCAGCAACGATTTTTCAGCTGCATGGATGGCTAACAGGGCAGTTTAATTGAAGAAGAGAGCGGCAAATCCATTGCTCTTTTATGTCGCATTTGACCCCTATTGCGTAATAAAGGAACGAATAAACAAATGATTTTACATTATTATGCGAACATAAGGAAGAATTAACACCGCATTATTTTGTGGCTAAAACCTAAAAGGGACATTTGGTCCCGAATATGGAAAAGAATAGGGTATACTATGAGGTCTTGGTTTTATAGGGTAATTGATCCCTCCAATATGAAAATGATGAGGATATGAACCAAGAAATATTTGATTCCAAGCACCGTAAATTGGAGGAGGGAATCCATGATAAGTTGCACCGTGTATTCCAGTAGTGATTGAGTACATTTAAACATCGCCACTCTCTTAATAATTTTTTATATCTTATGAGCTATAGACTAGATAGGGGTTTGTCTTCTGCTAAAATGGTCATTTGTATCATATTTTTAATTCGTATTAGACCCATATTGTGTACTATCAAAGATCATTAAAATAAAAAAAGGACACCAGCTAAGCTGATGCCTAAAAAGTAGAAAAAATATCCAATACCGCAGGATTATATAATGCAAAAATACCTAAATTCTATTGCTCAGTCCTTCATGGTTTGCGACTGAATTGCTTACTATTTCCATACCATGATTAAATATTGAATTTGGTCTGTAAAAACTTCATGTAGCCTGTGTTGAAGAGTCCTCACTTGTATCTAAATAAGGAGTGCCGACAACATAATTATCAGATATTCTTGGTGGTATATGACCTTGTTCTGGCATAAAAATCACCTCCATAATTAAATTGTGTGAGGTTGTGGAGATAAAATAACAGCCAAGAAGACACTTACAAATAGGCAAATATCTATTCCTCTTTAAAAATGGACACATACACTATTTTTGAAACAATTTGAGGAGGAGATATAAAATGGAAAGAGATTTCTTTGGAAGCGGTATGGGCTATGGAGGTTATCCTGGTTATGGCATGGGTTATGGTGGTCACCCATTCCATCATGGTTATGGTGGCTATCCATTCCATCATGGATATGGTGGCTATCCATTCCATCATGGATATGGCGGCTATCCATTTCATCATGGTTATGGTGGCTGCTGTTAGAGATGGTTCTTGTGACTCATTAATTAATATTAGTTAATTTTGCACATGACATTATTTTAAAAATGAACATTTGTCTTATCGGGGGATTTTTCCACTTATCCTGCTATTTATGTCGGGAAAAACCGTTTTAACAAATGTACCAGTAGTGCAAAACGGCGATATAGCATTGGATGTGGAAGCGGATGTTAAGATCAAGGTAAACGCACAAAATAGGTGCTAAATGGGTTAAATAGGCTAATCGATAATATGAAAAAAGAGCAAATGGGATTAGCCTGTTTGTTCTTTTTAAGATTCCCAACTATTTTTATTGAACTGACATTTGATTTAACGAAAAACCAGTGCTGTCTAAGTGGCAGCTTTTTCTTATTATGCTAACGAAGCAGGTTAGTTTAACATCACATAATCGAGTATTATAGTGATAATATAAACTTTTTTAAGGAAGATTAAAATGAAGAATAGATTTTCAATTGGAGAAATGGCTAAACTCCATAATACAACCATAAAAACCCTTAGATATTATGATGAAATTAATTTATTAAAACCTATACATACGGATATAAACAACGGTTATAGATACTATTCAACGGAACAATTTGAGCAATTGAATACTATTAATTATTTAAAGGAATTAGGATTTTCATTAAAGGAAATCAAGGGACATCTGGATCACAGGGATATCGATGGTTTTCTGTACCTCTTAGAGGAACAGAAAAGATTAACTGAAGAAAAGATCAAAGAACTGGAACGAATTAACCGCAGGTTCCAAAATCGAATTAAGGACATTAAATTAGCACGAGAAGTTAAGGAATTGGAAGTTCCTTTCATAAAGGAAAGGAAAGAGAGAAGGATAGTAAGGTTAATGGAAAAAATCAGTTCAGAACCAGAGCTGGAAGTTTCCCTGAGACGATTAGAGAGTCTGTCCAATATGAGTTCTTCTATATTTATTGGGGGAGTAGGTCTTACGATAAGTATTAATAATATATTAAAACACAAGTTCAATGAATATAACTCAATATTTATTTTAGTCGAGGATGATGATATTCAAAATCCTTTAGTGACAACTTTTCCGGAAGGCAAGTACGCTTGTATTTATTATAACGGAAATCATAACAATTCCCCCGAACATTATAGAACCGTACTGAATTTTATTCAAAATAATGGTTTCCAAGTTATCGGAGACTCCATTGAAAGAACAATAATTGACCATTATATTTCCGGAAGTAAAGAAGACTACCTGACAGAAATACAGATACCGATAAAGTGTTGACCCTCCCCTTACAGGAGGGTCTATATTTTTGGGTAAGAACAATATTTAAAAGGAGGAATGATTATGTTTGGAACAATTTTTAATACAATGATGATAATAGTCGGGAGCATTATCGGAAGCATCTTTAAAAAGGGAATAAAAGATGAATATCATAATATTCTAATGCAGGCTATGGGGTTAGTAGCTATGGGATTAGGAATAAATGCACTAGTACAACATTTACCTTCAAGCAAATATCCGGTACTTTTTATTGCAAGTTTAGCCGTAGGGGGAATACTCGGTCAAAGACTGAATTTGGAATCAAAATTTAATGCTATAGTTAATAAATATTCTAAGGGTAATTTAGCAGAAGGGTTATCGACTGCTATCTTATTGTTCTGTATTGGAACGTTATCTATGATAGGTCCTGTAGAAGCTGCGTTAAGGGGAGATTATACGTATCTGCTTGCAAATGGTATGTTGGATGGAATTACTTCGATTGTTTTAGCATCCACATTTGGTATTGGGATAGCTGTTGCAGGAATTGTGTTATTTGTATGGCAAGGTTCCATTTATTTAATTGCTATTTTAATGGAGAATTCCATAAATAATGATCTTTTAAATGAAGTGACTATTGTAGGAGGCATATTGATATTAGCATCTGGTTTAAATATTTTGGGCATTAAGAAATTTAATACCTTAAATCTTCTGCCATCATTAATGATTCCTCCTATTGTATTTTTAACTATTCATTTAGCTCATTTATAATGTTTGTGAAATATTTCACTTAAACTAACGGGTGCTTGAGTTGAACAAAGGGGTCGCTGCTGTGGCTCTTTTTCTTTTTTCACTAACGTAAGCAGGATAGTAAAAAATGATATAAGATTAAAATAGATATTTAAGTAAAGTAGAGGGTGATAAATTTTATGTTTA
Source organism: Neobacillus sp. C211 (assembly GCF_051842875.1). Taxonomy (NCBI): domain Bacteria; kingdom Bacillati; phylum Bacillota; class Bacilli; order Caryophanales; family Bacillaceae; genus Neobacillus; species Neobacillus sp. C211. The sequence continues at coordinate 1,402 of NZ_JBPXRO010000061.1, read as the reverse complement.
CTAATGAAGAAAGAGATTCTATTTATAAAGTAATTTATAACAGGAGAGATATTCGAAGCTTTTTGTCAACGCCTATCCCAGAAAACATGATACATAAAATATTAAATGCAGCCCATCATGCCCCTTCAGTAGGATTTATGCAACCTTGGAACTTTATTTTAATTTCCTCTGATGAAGTTAAAGAAAAATTAGCTTGGGCAGCAGATAAGGAAAGACAAGCATTAGCTATTCATTATGATGGGGAAAAGGAAACGAAGTTCCTTGGTTTAAAAGTTGAAGGATTAAAAGAAGCTCCTATAACTATTTGTGTAACATGTGACCCTTCAAGAGGAGGTTCACATGTATTAGGACGAAATTCAATTCCTGAAACAGACATTTTATCAACAGCATGTGCTATTCAAAATATGTGGTTAGCAGCTTGTGCTGAAGGACTTGCGATGGGGTGGATAAGTTTTTATAAGAAGAATGATATCCGAGACATTTTAGAAATACCACCACATATTGATCCTATTGCTCTTATCTCTATTGGTTATACTAATGATTATCCAGATAAACCTATTTTAGAATTAGCTAATTGGGAAAAAAGGCGTTCTTTAGAACATCTTATTTTTAAAGATAAATGGGAAAGAAATTAATTAAAGGCTTATTAAAGTAACGGGTGCAAGAGTTACAGATTGGGATGGCTGCGGCGATCCCTATTTTTATTGCACTAACGTAAGCAGGTTAGTTGAAGAGAAGAATCACCAAACTAATTCTAAATATGGTATAATTTAGAAATACTGGAGAGGAGTGGGTTACTGTGTTTATGGTGATTTTTTTCTCTATTATTTTTGTAATTATAATTTTTTTAGCGATGATAAAAACAATAAAGGATAGTCAGAAAAAATAGACCATTTTCAACTAACAGGTGCAAGAGTTCAACAGGTATGGGGGATTTGCACCTATGAAAATAACATTCTTATCCATACTAGGTGAGAGTACAAGGAATCAAAATATTAAATAAAAAATTAATACGGGATAGACTCGAATATATGAAAGAATGGGATTTTGAATTTATCTCAAATACAACAGTGTTTATTATAAAATTCTTATTAAGCTAGTTGGGCGGTAGAAAGGTGATATGAAACCAGAAGATAAAGTTCAAAAACAAAAAAAAGTACAAAGATTGTATAGAAAAATAAAACAAGAGAATGATGAAGAGAAAAATAGCAGCTTAAAAGAGGCGGCAATTATTGTTTTTATCATTTTTATAATTGCTATCCTGAATGCTATGTTTAAAGGATTTTAGAAGTGTGCTTTGATGAAATAAAGTCACCAAGTTGGATAAAGTAGCGATTATAGCTAGATAAAAGCCTGAAGATAGTTACATTGCTTCAGGCTTTTATCTTGTTCTACTAACGGT
>NZ_JBPXRO010000060.1:0-10183 GCF_051842875.1 Neobacillus sp. C211 | reverse complement strand
GTAGTTGGGACACGCGTCCCTGTGAGAGTAGGACGTTGCCAGGCATATCTTAGAACAACTCACTTTTGGGTTGTTCTTTTTGTTATGTGGAGAAACTAATTTGTTTTTAGATGATTAGGGCCTTATTCAAGCGGTCTAAGTACGTCTCACAGATTGTTTATCCTTTTGAAGGTTAGCCATAAATATTATTTATGGAATACAATCAAATAACGGTATTTTATTAATCGCTGTTTATACCGTACTATTTAGTTAAGGAAACACATGACTAATAGGAGGGGTAAACGTGGATAAACGAAATTATGATGTAGTTGTAGTTGGGGCAGGGAATGCAGCTTTGTGTGCAGCGATTGCGGCAAAGGAAAAGGGTGCTGAAGTACTTGTTTTAGAGCGCGGGCCAGTAGAAAAGCGCGGAGGAAATTCATTTTTTACAGATGGAGCGATTCGTGTTGCTTACAATAAGTTAGAAAACATAAGAGGAATAATACCTGATATAACGGATGAGGAAGCAGAAAAGATCGTAATGCCTGAATACACTCAATCTGACTTTTATAATGATCTAATGCGAGTAACAGACGGAAATAGTGATCCCGTACTAGCAAATCAGCTTATTGCTAAATCTTATGAAACACTTTCATGGATAAGTAATCATGGAATTAAATTTGAATTAAATTACGAAAATCAATCCTTCGTACAAGATGGTAAACGTCATTTTTGGGGTGGACTTCCAATAAAAACTGAAGATAAGGGCGTTGGTTTAATAAAAAGGCTCTTTGATAGAGCAGAAAAAATCGGGATTGATATCTGGTATAATTCGCGGGCAATTGAGTTAGTAACTGATAATGAAAATATTACTGGCATTAAAATAGAACAAATCGAGAAAGTGACTACAATCAATACGTCTAGTGTAATTTTAGCTTGTGGCAGTTTTGAAGCGAACAAAAAAATGAGAAGTGAACATCTAGGAGAAGAATGGGAATCCGCGATTGTAAGAGGGACTGAATATAATACTGGAGACGGAATAACTATGGCTTTAGCAGTTGGTGCGCAAAAATATGGTGAGTGGAATGGCTGTCACTCGATTGGAACAGATTATAATGCTCCTAAATTTGGTGACTTTAACAAGCCTGGTGATATATTTAAAAAATCTTCATTTCCTCTTGGTCTTTTGATTAATAATGAGGGAAATAGATTTGTAGACGAAGGGGCAGATTTTCGGAACTACACATATGCAAAATATGGCCGCGAAGTCTTAAAACAGCCTGGTCATTCTGCTTTCCAACTTTTTGATGCTCAAGTACGTCCGATGCTTAGAAAGGAATACAATCTAGAAGAAGCCACTTATTATAAAGCGGATAGTCTTGAAGAATTAGCAGAATTGATGTCAGTTGATAAAGAACAATTTTTAAAAACGATAACAGATTTTAATGCGGCAGTTCAAGAAGGAGACTATAATCCAACAGTGAAGGACGGAAAAGGAACAGTTGAAATTACTCCGCCAAAAACAAACTGGGCATTACGAATCGACCAAGCTCCTTTTTATGCATATCCAGTTACTTGTGGTATTACCTTTGCTTTTGGCGGATTACATGTAAATCCAGAAGGAGAGGTCTTAAACCAAGAAGGAAGACCTATAGCTGGGTTATTCGCTGCTGGTGAAATGGTCGGTGGCATCTTCTACAAAAATTATCCAGGTGGGTCAGGATTAATGTCAGGAGCCGTTTTTGGAAAATTAGCTGGTACATCAGCTGCCAATTATTCTAAAGAAAAGATTAGTATTTCATAAATCACAATAAAAAGCATCTGCCATGCCTCAGGCAGATGCTTCTATTAAATGTAAAGACTGTACTTTAATGATTAACTTCTACCCTTTAAATTCATTTTCCATAAACTCAACAAATGCCTTAACAATGTTTAATTCTAATGAATCTTTGTGGTAGAACATCCATGTCTTACGGACAATGGGGTTGCCGTCAATGGTTGTAATATCCGTTTTATAAACATCATTGACATCATTTAAAATCAGGCTTGGCAAGATTGCATAGCCTAATCCATTAACAACCATTTTTTTGCAAGTATCCACTTTATCGACTTCTATACTGACAAGCGGTGGTTGGGTGAAATGTTCAGACCACCAATTATTGATGGAATTCTTCAACAGTGGGTCAGTATGATAATCGATTCTTGGTAAGTTAGGGAGGTTATGTATATCTATTTTTCCTTTAGAAGCGATACAAATGGTCTCTTCAAATAATAAATGTTTGTGATCTTTCCAGCTGAAATCTCCTTTAACAATACCAATATGGACATCTTGATTGTAAATTAAATGGGCGATATGACTGCTAAAGCCAGTCGTTACTTTGAATTCAATAGTAGGATAACGTTCTTTGAATAGCTTTAATAGGTTAGGAAGCATGTAATCAGTAAAAAAGGTAGAGACACCTAATCTTAATGTTCCTGCTACATTGTCCTCCATATTTAGAACATTTTCCTTAATTTTTTGTATGTTTAGAAGCATTTCATGCGCACTTTTCGCTAAATACTCTCCTTGTGGGGTAAATTGAACTCCACGTCTGCCTCGATTGACAATTTTTATTCCAAATTCCTTTTCTAATTGCTGTAAGCGGTTTGTCAAAGCTGGTTGAGAAATATACAAATGTTGAGCAGCCTTTGTAATGTTTTTTTCTTTATAGAGGGTTTGTAACACCATCCAATCTCGTTCATCCAAACTTATAACCACCATTTCTACCATTAATATTATATGGATAATGATAATATTTTAATATTTTAACTATTTCTAAAATTATACTATATTTGGTTTAAAAAGCAAAGATGACAAAATCACTTCATCTTCAAGAAAGAAGGATCCTGAATGGAAAAACATAACCATTTTTTTCAATTTATATGGTTTGTAATAGTAAGTGGGATAGGTGGATTTTCCCTCTCGTTAACAGAACTCCCGATTGGATGGATGATTGGGACACTCCTCACGGCAGCTTTTCTTTCTATACTTCGTCCGAATTTTTTGCATTTACTATATACTCAAAATGGAATTCCAAAATATTGGTTATACATTGGACAATGTATCTTAGGAATTGAGTTAGGCCAGAAAGTGAATACTTCCGTTCTATCCATTTTTAGAGAAAATTGGTCAACGATTATCATCATGCTTCTTTTATCAATCCTTTTTTCTTTACTATCAGGTATTGTTTTATGGAAGTTCAGTAAATTGGATATGTTAACAAGTTTTTTTGCTACTGCACCTGGCGGGCTTTCCTCACTCCCTGGTATTGCAGAAGAAGTTGGCGCAAATACTGGTGTTGTAAGTATCATTCAGGCAATGCGTGTATTTTTAGTTATCATTACGACCCCTGTCATGATCTCTTTCTTGTTCGGTCATTCTGAGGTTCATGACTATCACCATGCAGTTGCGGCGACAGAATCATCATCAACATTTGAGGGAGCGCAACTTGCTTTGACCATTTTATTTGTGTTTATAGCGTGGATTGGCTATCATATCGGGAAATTTTTGAAGTTTCCAGCTCCATGGCTGATTGGAGGGATGATTAGTGTTGCGGCAGTTAAATCCTCTGGATCTGTTCTTATTGGATCTGATCTTATAGCTTGGTGGCCTCATAGTTTAATCATCATATCGCAAATTTTTATTGGGGCAAGCATTGGCTCGCGTTTTAATAAAAATATGTTTATCGGATTAAACCGAACTTTGATCGTTTCATTTTTAGGGACAATCTGCTTAATTGTAACTGTGTTTATCTGTGCGTACTTTGTATCAATTTTTACTAATATAACATTTCTGACTGCAGGTTTAGCATTTGCACCTGGTGGAATTGCAGAAATGACAACAACAGCTCTCGTTTTGAATGGTGACGCTACATTTGTCGTAGCGGTACAAGTGCTCAGGGTCGTCACTGTCTGTATTACCCTTCCTCCTTTTTTTCGATTTTTAAAATACCTAGAAGTCAAAAAGAAATCTCACACTAATCTATCCGCATAGGTTTTAGGGTATAATGATTTTATCAGCTATGGGCCGGAAAATAAATTTAAGGGTGATGGTCGTGTGTCCTTTTTATTATGAAAAAGAAAAAAAGAATGAAGAAGCCATTTCATATTATGTAAAATCAAATGAAAAAACGGAAGAAAAAGATAGTGAATTATTAGCATTTAATATAAGAGAAATAATTCACCAATCATCACCAGAGGTTCACGATATTGTCTTTTTATGCATAGGTTCGGACCGATATGTGGGTGATTCATTAGGTCCATTAGTAGGAACGATGCTAAAAGAACGCCAAGTTCCTTTTCGTGTATATGGAACATTGGAAGAACCTGTACATGCATTTAACTTAAAAGGAATATTGAAGGAGATCAATAAACAATTTAAAAAGCCGTTAGTTATTAGTATCGATGCCTCCATCGGTACTAAAGAACAAGTTGGTCATGTGATGTTTAAAGAAGGACCTTTAACTCCTGGGAAAGCCCTTGAAAAGATGCTCCCAGAAGTAGGAGATTACCATTTCGTTGGGTTTGTAAATTATATAGATCCTTTACCAACTTCTCAATTTTTAAATGACACCCGCTTATATACGGTTATGAATCTTGCAAAAACAATTGTAAAAGTAATTACTAAAATTAGGGTAAATGATGATAAAGAGCGTTAGAAAATATCTTTTTTTGTTTCATATATTGATAAAAAATAGAGCTTCCCGAATCGGTTTCGTAACTAATTTGGGAGGCTCTATTTTTATTATCAAATCTATTGGAGATCTAACAATGAAATGAAGTATTAGCTGATTGCACTTGTTAAAAAGGCAACAGCAATTATGACTAAAGAACAAAGAAGAGTCCATTTAAACGCATAACGTTGAAATTCTCCGATATCTGTTTTCACCATCCCTACTAATAAAAGAGTGGATGCTACAAGTGGGCTTAGAAAATGTACAGGTTGCCCTAATACAGATGCTCTTGCAATTTCTAAAGGACTTACCCCATAGGCCGCTCCTGCTTCCGCTAGAATTGGTAAAACTCCAAAGTAATAAGCGTCGTTGGATAATACGAAAGTAAATGGCATGCTAGTTAGGGCAACGACAAGTGGGAAGAAGGAACCTACAGATTCTGGAATGATTGATACTAATGCATGTGAAATAGCATCTACCATTTTTGTTCCAGAAAAAATTCCTGAGAAGATACCGGCAGCAAACACTAGAATAACAACTGTTAAAGCATTTCCTGAGTGTGACAAAATACGTTCTTTTTGCTGCTCAAAATTTGGATAGTTAATCATGGCCGCGAGTACAAATCCAATTAGAAATAAGATTGGAGCTGAAATTAACCCCATGACCAAAACTACCATGATTGCTATTGTTAAAATAAAGTTTACCCATCTTAATTTAGGGCGCTTAATATCCTCTTGTAGGGCATAAGCGGCAGCTGCTTCACTTAATTGTAATGATTGTTGTGGAATTTCCTCAACATTGATCACACCAATTCTTGCTCTTTCCTTTTTTCCAAGAACAAAAGCGATAAAAAGAATACATCCCATTCCTGATAACATTGTAGGTAATAGTGGGAGGAAAAATTCATTCGAATCAAGGCCTAAAGAAGCAACGGCTCTTGTAGCTGGTCCTCCCCAAGGCGTCATCCCACTCATGATACTGACAGAGAGTAAAGAAATAGTTGCGAGAATAAGAGGGTTCATACCAATTCGAAGATAAAGCGCTAACATAGCAGAAATGGTAATCATGTGAGTTGTCGTTCCATCGCCATCTAATGCTACTGTCATAGCAATAATTGCGGTTCCGATCGCGATTTTAACTGGATCACCCTTAACAAATTTCATCATGTTATTGATTAATGGATCAAATAAGCCTGCATCAATTAAAATTCCGAAAAATAAAATCGCAAACAGGAGTAAGGCAGCTGAAGGAGCAACCTCTTTTAAACCATCTAGCATCATACCACCGAGCTCTAAACCAAATCCACCAATTACTGCAAAAACTATTGGTACAATGACAAGTGCTGTAACTGGAGATAATTTTTTTGCCATAATCAGATAAGTAAATAAGACAACCATTGAAATTCCTAAAAAAGTAAGAATATGAATCCCCTCCTATAAAAGAAATCGCTTACAAATAACTAAAATTTGATTACTGCAAATATTGAGAAAACTGTTTCAAGAAATATTTCTTAGTTTTACAATATAACACACGTATAAATAAGTAAAATATATAATTTTTATCTAATTTCTAAAAAAAAACTTATAATCCATATAATAAAAAGAGGAATATTTCTCATTCCTCTCTAAATTAGCTATAAAGAATTTGGATGTTCATTTAAAAAATCTATGAAACTTTTTACAGTAGAAAGCTTCAATGAATCCTGATTATACAATAACCATGTATATCTATAAACTGGTTCACCATCCTTATAGGATAGTTCGTAGATTTGTAGGTTATCTGAAGGTTCTAGACAAATTTGAGGTACGATCGCAATACCCAGATCGTTTTTGACCATTTCTTTACATGTTTCTAGTCGGTCCGTTTCCATCATAATAAACGGTGGTTCTGAGTATCGGTCATGCCACCAGCCATTAATAGAAGATTTTAGAGAACTATCTGTTTTGTAATTAATTAATGGAAGTTTAGGTAAATTCGCCATATTTATTTCCTTTTTAGAAATTAAACATAGCTTTTCTTTATGTAATAATGCTTTTTTTCCATACCATTCGTAATCTCCACGTAGTATGCCTAAATGCACAGTATCGGTATTAAGAAGATTTAAAATATCGGTACTCCAACCTGTATTGATGTTAAATTGTACATTTGGGAATTTAGTTGAAAATTTTTTTAATATCCTTGGTAACTTATATTGTGCAAAGTTACTTGAAACTCCAATTCTTAACGTTCCTCTTACCTCATCTTGCATATTGATCATATTGTCTTTTGTTGATTGCAGCTTTTTGATCATTTCTTCAGCATACTCTACTAAATGCAAGCCTTCTGAAGTAAACTCAATGCCTCCTTTTATTCTAAAAAATAATCTTGTTCCAAACTCCGTTTCTAAATTTTTAAGTCTGTAAGTTAATGCCGGTTGGGAGATATATAAACGTTCTGATGCACGGCTAATATTTTTCTCTTGATATAAAATTCGAATCGCATTCCAGTCTTTTTCATCCATAAGTTCATCCCCAATCAACTGATTATAAGTTTTTTTTTGTATTTTTCTAATAAAATATCTATTTTACTTATGATATCACATAACTTACTATATTTTTAAAAGCACCGATACTTTTTGAAAAGTGAATAAGAAAAGGGGTTTTTTAGATGAAAGTGCCTGTTGTTGTGATGCGTGGAGGAACTAGCAAAGGTGTGTTTTTTAATTTTGATGATATGCCATCAGATCGTTCGCTTTGGGATGAATTTATGTTAGATATAATGGGAAGTCCAGATAGCAGACAAATTGACGGACTTGGTGGGGCCAACTCATTAACGAGTAAAGCAGCAATTATCAAAAAGTCGGGTTTTGAAGGTATTGACGTAGAATACACCTTCGCACAAGTTAGTATTGAAAATCAATTGGTTGATTTCAAAGGAAACTGCGGGAATATTTCTTCTGCGGTAGGTCCATATGCAATTGAACAAGGTCTAGTACCAGCAATTGAGCCAATTACAACTGTTAGAATCTTTAATACAAATACTCAAAAAGTAATCATTTCTGAGGTAGAGGTTGAGAACGGTCAAGTAAAAACAGATGGAATGTGTTCAATTCCAGGTGTTCCAGGAACAGGTTCTCCTATCTATCTATCATTCACTAATGCGGAAGGTGCAGTAACAGGAAAACTATTTCCAACCGGAAACTCTATTGATGTCATTCAAACACCTAGAGGTCCGATAAATGTATCGATAATTGATGTGGCTAATCCATTAGTTTTTATTCATGCACATGATGTTGGTCTTAAAGGGACTGAACTTCCACATGAATTTACACCAGAAAAACTAACTGAATTAGAAGAAATCAGATCGATTGCAGCCGAAATGTGCCAATTTGCTACGAAAGAAGAAGCAACAAAAAAATCACCTGCTGTTCCTAAATTAACGATTATTGCTCCTCCTATGGATTATATTGATGTAACAGGAGTGGAGAGAAAAACTGAAAATATGGACTGTACAATAAGAATGATGTCTATGCAAAAACCACATCAAGCACTTGCGATTACAGGTGCGATCTGTACAACTGCAGGTGCATTTTTAAATGATACAATCTTATCCGATACTATTAATGTAAAACAAGAAGTTATCCGATTAGCACATCCTGCTGGAATCATGGAAACAAAGGTTGATTTAATTGCAGGAAATATTACCGCAATTAAGGTAGTAAGAACAGCACGTGTGATTTTGGAAGGATATGCATATACAAAGAAAAATTACGAGTATATATCTAAGTTAGCGTAAATTATATAAGTAAATGTTTTACTAAATGAGGTATCTGGAAGGTAAAAGCCCCTGTTAACGACTTGGAAATGGAAAATGAATTTGTGCATTTACTGTTCCATGAAGATGGCATGTATGATGTAACGGATAAAAAAACCGGTGAGGCCTTCCAGCGTCTCGGTATATACGAAGACACAGGCGATGTCGGGAACGAATATATGTTCAAGGAAGCGAAGGGTTATTCCGCCATCACACCAAAAGGGATACCAGCGGAATTTACCTTATTGGAAAGAAGTGCCCTGCGTACAGTCCTTGAGATTAAGCACACGTTATCGATTCCAGTTTCGGCGGACGAGCGACTTGACGTCGAACGTCATAAACTCATTTGGCATAAGGAAAGAGATGCAGGAAGAGCTTATGAAATGACTGCCATTTCGCTTCGAACCGTTGTGACACTCGAAAAAGGCTGGGAGCCGATTTCTCGTCTTGGGCAATTGTATAACCAGCTTCTAATTGGAATGGCTTCTTCTGAGCGTGTGTTTGAGTTTTTAGATGAACGACCTAGTGTGATAGAATCTCCTAATCCTATTAAACTTTCCTCGATTAAAGTCCATATTGATTTTGAAGAGGTAGAGTTTTCTTACGATAGAAAACGAAAAGCGTTAAATGGAGTTTCTCTTACGATTAAAGCAGGTGAGACGACAGCGCTTGTCGGGCATACCGTTTCAGGGAAAACAACCATTGCTAATTTGGTGTGCCGATTTTATGATGCTACAGGAGGTATAGTCAAAATTGATGGCTGACCTATACAAGATTTATCGATTGCCAGCCTGCGTTCGCAAATTAGTGTGGTGCTGCAGGATACGTTTATCTTTTCGGGTACCATTATGGAAAACATTCGCTATGGAATCCCAATGCCATCGATGAGGAAGTGATCGCAGCGGCAAAAGCAGTAGGCACTGATCATTTCATTACTCAAATTTCGAAAGGGTATCAAACAGAAGTGGAAGTACGAGGCAATGTCTTGTCGGTAGGGGAACGTCAGCTTCTCTCTTTTGCAAGGAGCACTCCTGGCTGACCCGAAAATTCCCATCCTTGATGAAGCAACAGCGAGCATTGATACAGAGACTGAGGTAAAAATTCAAAAGGCATTAAAAACATTATTAAAAGATAGAACCGCCATAATGATTGCTCATAGGCTCTCAACCATCAGAGAAGCAGACAAAATTATTGTACTGGACCATGGACATATCCTTGAGCAAGGAAATCACGACATACTAATGGCAGAACAAGGAGTTTACTATGAACTAGTAAAAGCCCAATACAAAATGCTAGGCTAGGTGCCTGTGCGTTGCAATCCCAAAAGTAGACAAAATAAAATAGGGTTTAGAGAAAGGAATCAAGGATAATCGCTCGGGTTCCTTTCTTCTTCTCATCGTTTCGTAGGGCTGAATTTGGTTATGATTCGAGAGAAAGGGGGTGTTATCTCAAAAAAGTTTTGAGGAAATGAACAGTCCATTAAAAAAAGAAAAACTTTCTGTTGCATAAGTAAATCGAAGGTGCTATTATAAGGAAGTTGCTTTTAACGGCTGTCAAATTCGTTGAAAGTGAGAACAAAAAAATTAAAATATTATATTGACATATTAATAGAGGTTCGATATAATAATAAATGTCGCTTCTGACATGATGGATTGTTCTTTGAAAACTAAACAAACAAAAACGTGCAAACAAACAAAAAA
>NZ_JBPXRO010000059.1:0-12820 GCF_051842875.1 Neobacillus sp. C211 | reverse complement strand
CCATCTTATTTTTTAGATGGCTTTCTTTATTTTTTTCGCTACAAAAAAGATTCGCTCTGATTGTGTTGCGGGCTTAGCATCTTTAAAATCAGCACAAACCTCCAACAATTCAAAACCAGTCTCGACTAACCAGTCTGAATATTGCTGGACTGGATATGTTCGTTGAAAATGAATCTCATCAAATCGGTCATACTTTCCTGTTCGTTCATCCAAAACAAAAAAGCTTAACTCATGTTCCACACTATTCGAACTTTCTCCAGAGAAGCTATTCCAGATAAATGAGACATGATCCTCACTGGAAGCAAAGGTTTGATTAATGAATAAATGAGAAATTTTATAAATCGAATGAACGTCAAAAATGAATATTCCTTCATCGCTCAAATGCTGGAAGGCGTTTGAAAAGGTCGCCATAACTTCTTGCTCGCTCTGAAGATAATTTAACGAATCACAAAAAATACCGATGACATCAAATTCCCCCTGGCCCTCTAAGTCAGCCATATTCTGCTGAAAAAAAGGAATTCTAACCCCATCATCCTCGGCCTTCGCCTGTGCCACAGCTAGCATATCCTCAGATAAATCCACTCCCGTTACTTGAAAGCCGTCTTTCGCTAACCGGACGGAGAGTTCACCTGTCCCACATGCTAGGTCCAGCAAACGAGTGCCAGTAACGTTATAGTACACGCATTTATCTTTGACAAACTGGACCCACTCATCATATGGTGCGTCCTTCATCAGCTCATCATAGAGATAGGCAAATTGCTGATAGCTCATGTATTTAGCGCACTGTGGATGTCTTCCAACGGCGCATCGCCCCATAGACGCTCCAATTTGTAATAGCTTCTTTCGTCACGATGGAATACGTGGGCAACAACATCGCCAAGATCAATCAACACCCATCTTGCTTCATCATAACCCTCTATTCTTTTTACGTCATATCCATGTTCTTGGGCTTTTTCTTTCATTTCCTTTGCAATCGCCTGTACTTGTTTATCTGAGTTTCCGTGACATATGATAAAGTAATCAGCAATTAAAGAAATCCCCTTCATATTTAGGGCTAAAATGTCTTCAGCACGTTTGTCATCCGCTGCTTTAACAGCAATTTTTAGTAGTTCTTGATTATCCATTAATCAATCCTCCAGTTTTTTGATTAGATCATTGTACGTATAGAATGTTTCAGGGTATATTGTTTGATTCTTTTTTAATAAAAACATGATCGTATTTTGAATGGCCTTAATTAGTGCTTTATCTAAATTTTCTTTAGCCAAATCTCGTACCTCTTCCACACCTGGAAAATGACGGCCTGGTTCAATGTAATCGGCTAAATAAATAATTTTATCCAGTAAAGTCATTCCTGGTCTTCCTGAGGTATGATAACGGATTGCTTCCAAAACTTCACGATCGCTGATGCCCGCTTCTTGTTCCACCAAGTAGGCCCCTGCAGGTGCATGCCACAATTCCGAATTAAATTCAAGCAAATCCTGCGGAAATCCTTGACCAGTAATGATTTCCTTCATTTCGTCTTTTGGACGAAATTTTGCATAATCATGAAAAATCGCGGCTAATTCCGCTTTTTGTTCATTTCCGCCATATTGTTTTGCAAGTGCTATCGCTGTCTCCATTACTCCCAAAGTATGCTGATAGCGATGATCGGTTAATTGTTCCTTTACAAGCTTTAACGCCTCTTCACGTTCCATATAAATGCTTCTCCTCGATATATTGAACGACCGGGTCAGGAAGTAGATAACGAACTGTCTTTCCGTTTTTCACCCTATCCCTAATCATACTAGATGACACATCCAGTGCCGGAACATCTACATAAAGGACAGGGTAGTCTGTCTGACTGCTATACGTCGGTCTTTCAACTCCAACAAATTGGACAAGTTTAATAAGTTCATCAATTTTATGCCATTTCGGCAGGTATTCAATCATATCCGCCCCAATAATAAAGAAAAACTGATGGTCAGGATACTGGTCATTAATCATTTTCATGGTATCAACTGTATAAGAAGGGCCTTGCCTATGAAGTTCAATCGTTTCCACTCGAAAAGCAGCATTTCCACTGATTGCTAATTCCAGCATTTGCAGGCGATCTTCATTTTTAATCGATTCTGATTTTCTCTTATGGGGAGGCTCTTGGTTTGGCATAAACCAAATTTCATCAAGCTGAAGAGTGGAAAGAACCTCATTTGCAATTAAAAGATGTCCATAATGCGGAGGATCAAAGGTTCCTCCCAATATTCCCACCTTCAACATGCGATCGCCTCCTTATACTTTCAATTATGGAAGTTTAATTGTTTTCTTTTCCACAGACTCTTTATAAAGGACAATGGTATTTCCGATAAGTTGAACAATTTCTGCACCCGTACCTTCAGCTAACTGCTCAGCAACGGCCGCTTTATCTTCTTCACAATTTTGCAAAATGCTGACTTTAAATAGCTCTCTTGCTTCGAGTGCATCAGCAACTTGTTTAATCATATTTTCGTTTACTCCACCTTTACCTACTTGAAATATCGGATCTAGGTGGTGCGCCTTTGAACGTAAAAAACTTTTTTGCTTACCTGTTAACATGTTCTTCCTCCTAATTGTTTTAACACATTATCTCTCATTCTTTCCACATCAGGGAAAATTCCCGTCCATTTTTCAAAAGCAAGTGCTCCCTGATATACAAACATATCTATCCCGTTTTGGATGCTTGCTCCATTAAGACGCGCTTCTTGTAAAAATTGCGTTTCAAGCGGATTGTATATGATATCACAAAAGACGGTTTGATTCCTTATTTTATTTAGCGGGAATGGCTGCTCATTAATTTTTGGGGACATGCCAATCAGTGTAGTTTGAATAACTAGATCATATTCCCCTAATGATTCACTTGCCTCTTCAAACGAACAAGCACTAGAAAAAACTGAATAAGGACATTCTTTGATTAGTTCCCAGGCTTTCTCTATCGTGCGATTGGCAATGTTCAAGACGAGCGGATTTTCCTTTGCCAAAGTTAAATAGATGGCTCTCGCAGCCCCGCCTGCTCCAATAATCAGAACCTTTTGGTCTGTTATTTTAGGCAGAAAAGCATTTAAGCCTTTTAGAAAACCAGGGCCATCTGTGTTATAGCCAATTAGTTGACCGTTTTCATTTACAACGGTATTCACCGCCCCGATGTTCGCGGCCAATTCATCTATGCCATCCAGAAAGGGAATAATTTTACTTTTATGCGGTACAGTTACATTAAATCCACTGACGCCCAGCGCTTTTAATCCCTTGACAGCATCCTGTAAATCCACTTCCTTAACTTGAAATGGCAGATAGGCTGCATCGATGTTATAAAATGAAAATAAATCATTGATCATAACCGGAGACATACTATGTCCGATTGGATTCCCCAAAACAGCAAATAATTTCTTCATCTGAATTCCCCCCACCCATGTCAGCACGTGAAAACCTGACCTTAAAGATATCTATTTATATTAAGGATTTTCGAATTAATGCTTGTACACCTTTTGGTACATAGGCAGCTACTTTTGCACCCGCCTCATTTACGGTAATCCAACCAAGTCCTGAGAAAACGATATCCGTTTTTGCTTCTTTCACAATAAATTCCTGTTTCACAAGCTCAGGAAAAGATTCTAATTGTTCCATACGAGGCGGTGTCAACATTTCCCCCACATGCTTTTCATAGAGTTCGTCCGCATTCTCGATTTTGGTCCTGTGAATATTCAATTCATTGGAAACATAACAAACAAAGGATCTTCGGCCGCCACTAATATAATCAAAGCGGGCCAGTCCGCCAAAGAATAGGGTTTGTCCTTCATTCAATTGAAACACTTTTGGCTTGATTTCTTTTTTGGGGGTAATAATTTTTAAATCCCTCTTATCAACATAATGCGCCATTTGATGATGGTTGATAATACCTGGCGAATCAATTAATGATTTTTCATCATCAAGTGGAATTTTGATAATATCCAACGTCGTTCCCGGAAAATGGGAGGTGGTAATAACATCGGATTCTCCTGTTACTTCTTTAATGATTCGATTGATAAACGTAGATTTCCCAACATTAGTACACCCAACCACATAGACATCTTTACCATTTCGGTGTTCATCAATGGCCGCCGCCGTTTCCTTAACAAATAAGCCTTTCGCAGCACTGACAAGGAATACATCTTCTGGCTTTAAGCCCAGTTCTTTGGCTTCATGCTTCATCCAGTGAATTAGCTTACTATGCTTCACAGATTTAGGCAATAAATCCACCTTATTTCCAACAAGAAGCACTTTATTGCTTCCTACAAAACGATGTAAACCTGGAAGCCAGCTCCCATTAAAATCAAAAATGTCAACAATCATCACGATTAAGGCATCTGACTTTCCCATTTCATTTAATATTTTTAAAAAATCATCGTCGGTTAAGCTAACATCCTGAACCTCATTATAGTGCTTAAGACGAAAACATCGCTGGCAAATAATCATTTCTTTTTCCAAGGCCGATGTTGGGGCGTATCCTAGTTCCTCTGGGTTTTCTGTTTGGACCTTTACTCCACAACCCATACAAATATGTTGATGTTCACTCACACATTAATCCTCCCATTGAAGCATACCTTTTTTTCGAAACCAATTTAAAATTCTTCTCTCGGCAAAGCGGTTAAATTTTGTAAAAAATCCGTCAGTCTGTGCAACAGGGACAACCAGGATCGTATGAAAACCACCTCGGTTCCCGCCAAGTACATCTGTCAGTAACTGATCTCCAATTACCACTGCCTCTTCTTTTTTAATTCCCATTTGTGAAATGGCCTTGTGAAAGGCAATGGCAAACGGCTTCCTAGCCCTAAAAATAAAGGGGATTTTTAAAGGATCAGAAAAGGCTTTGACACGTTCTTCATTATTATTAGAAACAATTGTCACGAGGATATTATGTTTTCGAATTTCATCAAACCATTTGATTAATTGAGGAGTGGCATTGGGGCGATCCCATTCCACTAACGTATTATCCAAATCAGTAATGATCCCCTTAATCCCTTTTGCATTCAACTGTTCAGCGGATATATCAAGAATGCTTTTAACATGTTCATTCGGTAAAAATTGTTTTAGCACTAAGCTTACACCTCATTGAATTCTAAATATAATCGTTCAATATTTTTTTCTTGTACAATCATAACCAATTTTAACCTTTGTTTCAAAGATTAAATGTAATTTGTTTATAGTCTTATTATTCATCAAAAACTGATAATACATGATTTTAAAATATTATTGCTTTTTAATAGAGCTCCTAAATCTTTCTAAAATAGGATAAAATTAAAAAATTTAAAAAATATTTTTCGACAAATATCTTCATTTCACACCGTTGTGGATAAAGTTATTAACATTATACCCATTGAATCATACACATTTCATCATTTTATAAACAAAGTAATCACAAGTTATCCACCAGAACCTGTGGATAGTTAGAACGATTGTTCTATAGGAATAAATTTGGTAGATTTAGGGTACACCAATTGAACATACCATTTTATGCTTATGAATCATATATTAGAACTATTTATTTTCAAATCGGAGGTGGATTCTGCCGTGCGGAAACTGTCAGATGAATTATTAATTGAGTCATATTTTAAAGCAAGAGAATTAAACTTAAGCCCTGATTTTATTGGACTTATTGAGTCAGAAATGCTCAGACGCTCCTTATACCATAAAATAAAAATGTCGTCATAAAAATTAACAATAGCCCTATTAGGGCTTTTCTTTTTGTCTAGCCTCAAGCCCAAGTCGCTGAGGCTGTTTTTCGTTACTGATTTCTCAAAACCCCAAGTTTTTCTCCAACCTTAATGTCCTTAGGTATCTGAACCTTTGAATCCATTTGAAAAATATCTTTTTCGAATAACAGGACTACGGTCGAACCAAAACTAAAATAAGCCATTTCGCCGCCCTTCACTAATTCTGATCCCTTGTGTGTGGTTTCAATTGAATTAACAAACATTGCCCCAACCTTCACAATTGCAACATGCCCATAATCCGTTTTCACTTCAGTTATAACTCGATAATTCTTGGCGAGTGTTCTAACCCCATATTTTAGCCCCAGCTTATTGACTGGATATGATTTTGAACCAAGCGTCCATTGTTCAGTGACGATTCCATTGACAGGGCTGTGAATACGATGATAATGACTTGGGCTTAAATAAAGAATCATGTATGTACCATTCAAATACTTGGCTAACAGTTGTGGATTTCCCAGCATTTCTTCAATTGAATACGTCTTTCCTTTGACATGAATATCACTCGTCTCTTTAATCGGACCCACATCTTCGATAACCGCATCCACCGGACTGACAACCGAATTCTCACCTTTATCAATTTCTCTTGCATCCTTCTTCAATGTCCTGACAAATAAATCATGAAGAGTAGGATATTCTGACAAGCCCTTCTCCATTTCTTCTTGATTTAAATGATAAATCTTTGCAAAGGATGGTACCACGAATCGACTGACATTTGAACGAGCAAACCTTCTTAAAATTCCTGATGACCACCTTCCATTTGTTAACTCAATCAATAGACGATAAAAGCCTTGGATCATCTAACTACCCCCAAATAGTGTAAAAATACTCTTTACGAAAAGACATAAAACGCTTAAAATTAAATAATATAGAATGAATGTAAGAAATTATTTACCTTCCGGCTTGTAAGAAAGGAGTGGTGTGGAGCATGTTTTTATTAGACGTACTAGATCAAACAATAAAAAAACTTAAATCACAAACAGCTAATGTTATCACTTTAACAAACTTATCATTGGGCGGTTTTGCCATTGTATTCGGACTTCATGGGAATTTGAGATTAAGCCTGCTGTTAATTTTTATTGCCGCATTGGCCGATCGTTTTGACGGCATGATTGCACGAAAATTTAATATTGAGTCCGAGTTAGGAAAACAATTGGATTCCATGAGTGATATTATATCATTTGGCGTGGCACCTGCACTATTACTATATCAAGGAATTTTACATGAATTTGGCGGACCGGGTTCATTTTTTACAGTTTTCTACATCGGTTGTGGCGCCTTCAGATTAGCACGCTTCAATATAATGGAAAGCAATGGCTATTTTACTGGTCTACCAATTACAGCAGCAGGATGCTTGGCAACCTTAAGCTTTTTAGCCATTCCCTATATCCCTTCCCAAACATTCTTATTTATCATCATCATTCTATCATTCCTAATGGTCAGTCCATTTAAACTGAAAAAAGTATAGAAACAGCAAGAAAGTATCAATCAGTCCATGGTTGATGCTTTTTTTTCTAAAAAATTCCTACTTAAATAAAAAAGTTTATGGACAGACACAATTTCCCTTTTCCTTCATAGGAATTAATAATAGGCGAATAAGCCAAAAAAGACGGGGGTAGATGTGGATGTCTGGAATCTTAACAGCTCTCGGATATTTAATGAAGGAATTCTTATTTCTTGTTTCCTATGTAAAAAATAATGCCTTTCCTCAACCCCTATCTGCCGCAGAAGAAAGAAAATATCTTCGATTGATGGCAGAGGGAGATTCCCATGCGCGCAATATGTTAATTGAACACAACCTAAGATTGGTCGCGCATATAGTAAAAAAATTCGAAAACACTGGGGAGGATTCGGAAGATTTAATATCAATCGGAACCATTGGGTTAATTAAAGCGATTGAGAGTTACTCCGAGGGGAAAGGAACAAAGCTCGCCACCTATGCCGCACGTTGTATTGAGAATGAAATTTTAATGCATTTACGAGCTCTTAAGAAAACAAAAAAAGATGTTTCCTTGCATGATCCAATTGGTCAAGATAAGGAAGGAAACGAAATATCATTAATCGATGTGCTTAAATCAGAATCAGAAGATGTGATTGATACGATTCAGCTGAACATGGAGCTGGAGAAAGTTAAACAATATATTGAAGTGCTGGATGACCGAGAAAAGGAAGTAATCATCGGGCGATTTGGTCTTGACCTACAAAAAGAAAAAACACAACGGGAGATTGCCAAAGAATTAGGAATATCACGAAGCTATGTTTCAAGGATTGAAAAACGCGCCTTAATGAAAATGTTCCATGAATTCTATCGAGCCGAAAAAGAGAAGAAGAAAAAGTAACCTAAAAAACAGAGCTAAAGGTTATTTCAGCTCTGTTTTTCCATTTTGTAAAGGATTATTCCACTTCATTCCACCATCAATAGATTCATATACATCATTCTTATAAGTAGTGAAGGCGATTTGGTTCGGATCTCTTGGATTAATCGCTAAATAAGTAATTGGATTATCATAATCAAGGAATGGGAAAGCGATATTCTTTTCTTCTCCAGTTGCAGGATTGATTGTTTTTAATAGTACTTTTTCGTCTTCCACACTTGAAAATAAAATCGAGTCTCCACTAAATGTAAGTGCCGTAACCATAAATGGATCTGTAATCTGCTTCATGGTGTTCCCATTGTCGGTCGAATAAAAAATACCAGACCTTGTCGACATCGCGATGATATTGCCATTTTTCGGATGCACCGCAATCATCCCAAATGAATCAGCGTTAAAATCCTTTAATGCACTTTTTTTCCACGTCGCTCCATTATCCAGAGAATAATTCACGCCTTGACCCAGTTTTCCATTAGGTTCTTCGTTAATTACATAAAGACCCTTTCCTGAAAAACTCGCACCCACGAAATGGAACAGCGACTGATAATAAAAGGATAATTTCTTGAGGGTTAGTCCTTTATCAACACTCTGAATTACACCGAGTGGGTCCTTAAGACCCGATCCTTTTTGAGGTTGACCGCTTGCGATAAAACCAGCACTTATCGCTTGAAAGCCAAAGTAATCATGTTGGTTCGTTGTTGTTTCATACCATTCAGAACCATTATACATTTTTAAGCCGTCATCTGTAGCTACGTACAAAGCAAAATCATTTCCTGGATAGCCAATACCAAGAATCTGACCTACTTTTAATGATTTCGCCTGGATAATATCAAAGTTTACTTTTGCTATCTTTTCCTTTTCAGGTTTCTGTTCTTGGCTTTTATTTGTGCAGCCTGAGGCCAAAATCAGCATGATTCCTGTCAAAATAGCAAGATAGACTTTCATTGTAATCTTCACTTTTTTCCCTCCATATTAAACTATGAGGTATTCATTTATGAATCCTTATCCATCCACTTATACCCCAGTCCCCATACGGTTGTCAAATAATCGTCAACAGGAAATCCGGTTTTACGTAATTTATCCCGTAAATTCCGAACATGGGAATCAATCGTCCGGTCTTCTGTTGGAGCGGCATAACCCCATATCGTCGTCAATAGATGTTCCCGGGTAAACACTTTGTTATGATTCTTAAGTAAAAGCGCTAATAAAGAAAATTCCTTTGGTGTGACAGGTATATTCTGATTCTTGTATGAAACATCAAAAGAATCCTCGTTTAATGAAAGACCATTAAAGTCAATGAATGCTGGATGACCTGCTTGTCTTCTTAAGACAGCGTCTATACGAGCAGTTAACTCCTCTTCGTCGAATGGTTTAGAAATATAATCATCAGCACCCATTTTTAAGCCTTTAACAATATCATTTTTTTCACTGCGTGCGGTTAGCATAATGATCGGAATGTCCCAGTTTTTTCGAATCTCCTTACATGCTTCCCACCCGTCCATTTCGGGCATCATAACATCTAACAAGATTATATCTGCTTTCTTCTTTTCCAAATAACAAATTGCCTTGAGAGCGGAAGACATTTTAATGCAGTTATACCCTTTAGGAGTTAAATAAAGAGAAAGTAAATCTAACATTCTTGTTTCATCATCAACGAGTAGTATTTTTTTCACTAGTTTCCTCTCCCGCATATTAGATCTAGGATTAAATTATACTACATACGGTTGAAAAACAAATTTGAAGATTAGGTGAATTACTTTTTTATTCCCTTTTGCATCCCATCCTTCGGAAAGCGCAGTGTATAGAATTTTTAGAAAAATAACTATATAATAATGAAAGTACAAAAATAAAGGAGGTACATAGAATGACAGCCACTCCATATTCGGATGTGTGGGACCTAGAAATAATTTTTAAAGGCGGCAGTGATTCCAAAGAATTTGCAGACCACTTAACCCTTACTTCAGAGTTAATTGATCTTTTCCAAGCAAAAGCTAGCAGTTGGACTCCACTCAATACAACCGAGGATTCAAAATTCCTACAAGAGTTACTTGAAGACTTTGAGCATGCCGCCAAAAAGCTTCGTCAAGCCGGTGCCTTTGTTGGATGTTTGCAGGCACAAAATACCGAAGACAAGAAAGCATATAACCTGGAAGCAAGAGTGACCAGTTTAAGTGCTGCTTTCCAAACTGCTCTTAGTAGATTTGATAGCTTATTAACAACAATCAACGATGACGTTTGGGTACAGTTGTTAGCAGATGAAAAACTCAAAGTGCTCTCTTACATATTAAATGAACGACGAGATCGTGCAAAAGATAAGCTCTCTAAAGAAGAAGAAGCTATTATCAGCGCCCTTGGTGTGGACGGTTACCATAGCTGGGGTCAACTGTATGATTTAATCGTAGGAAAAATTAAAATCTCGTTTAACGAAAATGGCAAAGAGAAACTACTCTCTGTCGGGCAGGCTTTCAACAAATTTTCCAGCCCTGACAGGGAAATTCGAACAGCTATTTTTAAAAATTGGGAAAAAGCTTGGGGAGATCAAGCAGACATCTTGGCTAAAACACTTAATCATCTTTCTGGTTTCCGTTTAAGTGTCTACAAAAAGCGTGGCTGGGAGGATGTTTTGAAGGAACCGCTTAGTATTAACCGCATGGAAAAGAGAACGCTGGAAACAATGTGGACAGTTATTTCGGAAAATAAACAAATGCTGGTTAAATACCTAGAGCGTAAAGCTGCGCTGTTAGGACTTGAAAAATTAAGTTGGTATGATTTAGATGCTCCATATGGAAAAACAGCCTCAAAGGTTTCTTATCAAGAAGGTGCTGAATTTATCGAACAGAACTTTGCTATCTTTGGTGAGAAAATGGCTTCATTTGCCCAGAAGGCGTTTAAAGAACAATGGATCGAAGGAGAAGATCGCCCTGGAAAAGCACCTGGCGGCTTTTGTACTTTCTTCCCTGAAAGTAATCAATCCCGTATTTTCATGACTTATTCAGGCACTCCATCTAACGTCTCAACCCTTGCACATGAACTGGGACACGGATTCCATACATTCGCAATGAAGGGTGTTCATCATCTCAATCGCAATTATGCGATGAACGTTGCTGAAACCGCCTCAACCTTTGCGGAAATGATTGTATCTGACGCGGCAGTGAAGAATGCGAAGGACGAAGAAGAAAAGCTCGTTTTATTAGATGATAAAATTCAAAGAACGGTTGCACTATTAATGAATATACATGCCCGTTTCTTGTTTGAAACGCGTTTTTATGAAGAAAGAAAGCAAGGTCCTGTTGCAGTGGAACGGTTAAATGAATTGATGCTTGCCGCACAAAAAGAGGCATATAGCAATGCTTTGGAAGAATATCATCCGTTATTCTGGGCTTCGAAGCTCCACTTCTTTATAACCGGTGTTCCATTCTATAACTTCCCATATACATTTGGTTATCTTTTTTCACTTGGTATCTATGCTCAGGCTCTTGAGGGAGGCAGGGGCTATGAAGATAAGTACATTTCCTTGTTAAAGGATACAGCCTCAATGTCGGTCGAGGACCTAGCGGAGAAACATTTACAAGTAGATTTGACGCAACCTGACTTTTGGGAGAAGGCAGTCCGTATTTGTCTTGATGATATTAATGAATTCTTGGCTTTGACTGAAGATAAATAAGATGAAAAAAAAGCATCGACCGAATATTTTGGTCGATGCTTACTTTCTATTCAACACTAATTTCAGCTGAAATAACGCAGCCGATTGCCGCAGTAATGACGATAGCCATCACAACCATGAACATACTCTCCACCCCTTAGATAGATCCTGTTCTTTCTAATTTGAATTTATCATATTTTCACAGTAACTAGTTTAAGGAAATGTGGAGATTTTCTTAACAAACACTTTCGGCTATTAGCAATTCGATTTCAATATGATATCATTATGACCCTTTTTTCTTTGGTATAAAGAATAGAGACAATAATAAGATATGCAGCGGCATGATTGTTACCTCCTAATTTTTATGACTAGCTAGGTGGTATCCTTCGAAACCCAGAGACTAGCGCCACGACCTTGCATTAGTAAAAACAACATATTTAAAACCACCTTTCTTATCAGCAAATTTTTTTCTAATTACATCCCACGGTACATAGATGCTTGACGGTCTTTGTTTTGTTCGTACAGCTTCTCAACCATTTCTTGATGAATAGCTTCTTCCGTGCTTACTTTTCTTTTCTTAATCGTAATTGAAAAAAAGAATATATTTAGGGTCATGACTAACCACCTCCTTTAAGTAATCATTTGTAGTGAAATCGCAACAGATTCAATTTATGCTTTACATATCCAAAATGCTCGTAAAAAGGGCACAAAAAGGCCGCAGAAGAGTATTCCTGCGGCTCTGGTTTTTTAGGCACAAAAATACCGCAAGGCGTCATTCTCCCTGCGGCATGGATATGTATTGTAACTTAATTTAAAATTAAGCAATCCATTCCAGACTGGTCGAATGTTTGATATTCATATTCAATTGTTACGATCATTCCAGTTGCTGATACCATACCGTTTAACGCCATCGCTCCAGTTAATGTAAACATCATTTTCCTCGACCTCCTTTTTGGAATTTTTTACTTACTACGGTAATTATATCCACACACAAATACTTTGTAAACCTTTTTATGGAAACTTTTTTAAATTAATTCAAATGCCCAAAA
>NZ_JBPXRO010000058.1:0-14052 GCF_051842875.1 Neobacillus sp. C211 | reverse complement strand
TCCGTTAGCATTCCTGTAGTTCGTTATTTTTCGAGTTTGAAAAAAATAGGGCTCCTCAGTAAGATATGAGTATAGACACCACTCTAACTCACAACTTTAGGAGGAACCCTACTATGAAGTTTAAAATGCAAAACAAACAAAATCAACTAATAGAAAGAATTTCCGTTAAACATCTCGTTGTTGGTGTGGACATCGCTCAACAATTTCACGTCGCTCGAGCAGTGAATTTCCGTGGAATTGTAGTCGGCGATCCTCTCACATTTGAAAATAACGAAGATGGATTTACTATTCTATTGCACTGGATTAACAAATTAAAAAAGACAATTAACTTAGTTACCACTATAGTCGGCATGGAACCCACGGGACATTACTGGATTAATCTATCAAAATGGCTTTTCGAACAGAATATTGATGTAGTAACAGTAAATCCGTACCATGTAAAAAGGAATAAAGAGAATCGAGATAATACTCAGTCCAAAAGCGATAAAAAAGATGCACTAGTTATCGCTGATATGGTGAAGAATGGGTACTATTCCATCGTACGTCCAACTTCTGAATCATTTGAAGAACTTCGAGTTCTTATGTCTAACCGTGATGTGATTGTTAAGCGTCTTGTTAGTTCAATCAACCAATTAAATCGTTGGGTAGACGTTGTCTTTCCAGAGCTTCGACAAGTTTTTAAAGACGTGAAAGGTAAAGGGACAATCGCAACCCTTCGCTTATTTCCTACCCCGATGGAATTGCGTTCAATGCAACCTCAAAACGTTGTTATCGGGTGGAAGTCACTGATGAAGAGGCAGCCTGGATTAAAAAAGGCCCAATTACTTATTCATTTAGCTAAGCGTTCGGTTGGCACTAAGCAAGCACTTGATTCTTATAAATTTCATCTACAACAATTACTAGAGGAATTTGACCTCGCAACAACACAACTTGAAAGAGTTGAAAAACAAGTCACAGAAGTACTTAAACAAATTCCTTATGCTAATCAATTGCTTACCATTAAAGGAATTAGTGAGATTTCATTGGCAGGTATATTAGGGGAAGCTGGAGATTTAAGTGGTTTTGCCCATGGCAATTCTTTACTACGTCATGCAGGATTACACCTGGCTGAAGCAAGTTCGGGGAAGTGGAAAGGTCAAATTGTCATTTCCAAACGAGGAAGATCTAGACTTCGGCGTTTTCTCTACTTAGCGACGATGAGCCTTGTCATGAACAACCCTGAGTTTAAAGCTTTACATACCTCAAATGTTAAGGTGAAAAAAATCAAGAAGATGAAATCAATTATGAAATTGGTTGGTAAGCTGGCTCGTATATTTGTAGGAATAGCCAAACGAAATGAATCTTATTGTCCAGAAAAATTACAGCCTATAACTTCTTTAGCAGCATAGAACTAATAGTTTCTTAGAAACACTTACTAGTTTCCCGAAAGGGAAACTCCAATAAATAAGAATAAAGAATGATTGTTAGCTTTACACTTATCGAATGTTGGCTTATTCGTAGGATTTCAAATATGTACGGAGTACCAGATTACTTAAACAAAAGGGCACTGACCCATCCCGTTAGCATAACTGGCCTCCACCCCTTGGATAGGCATGACGAAGGAATGATAGGGCAAATGACCCGTTGAGACATGGGAGGGAAAGCCTCCAGGGGCGGCGTGGAGAATGTACATCATATGGTAAAATGTGGAGTTTTTTATTACTCCTTTATTTCACTATGCCTTCACGAAGCCATATTGGTCTTAATTCATTACATTTAAACCGTAATCTACTACCAAGGGTTATGAAATCCTGCGAATTAGCGAGCATTTGTGAGAAAATCGTATTAAACTGAGGGAGTTTAAGTGTAATGTTTCACAATCTTATTTGAGAATAAAAAAAGGCGACTTATCTAATGTTCGCCGCCGTGTCAGTCTTACTTTACTTTTAATTGAGCATACAATGCTTCAAAAATTATACTACCTCTTTCTAATGCACTCATATCATCCGCACTTGTTAATCGAATTCCGTCACAGATAAAATCAAGTCCTGGTGCAATCGGTTCTAAAAATATTTCTTGTATTGTATCTGCTTCATCTACAATTTTCGCCATTCGTTCCAAAACAGGATCTTTGATTGCAAATTCTTTTAACATGGTGTGGAATGTACAATGCCCCCTTCGATGAGATAGACGAACACCAGGAATATCAAATGGTTCATATCCTTCTGGTAATGGCTTCTGACCAATAGGCACAAATGAAATTTCGGCTTCAGAATCTATCCATTTTTTGATTAACCAGGCACAAGCCATTCTATCTACTCCAACATTTTCCCAAGTGACCCATTTCATCCATTTATCCCGCCTCTAGCATTTTGTAATTCTTCCAATACGTGTTTTCCTAAATTTGATTGAAAATAATCTTTTATTTTGATTTGCTGATATTTCTTGGAGAGAGAAACAAGATCGAACTCTTCTTTCTTCAACTCATCTAGTATTTCGGCGTACTCCTGGTCCACTTGCTCCAAAAATTCCTTAATAATCAATTCATCTTTCATTCCTAAGATCAATTGCGACTCCCAAAGAGTTGCTTCCCCTCCAAGCTCCTGAATTTCGACCGTTAACCATTGGAATTGTTCCTTTGTTTTTGGATTAGACGGAAGGCACCAAACGGACTCGTGAAGGAGAACTGCACCTATTCGCCTTAGTTTTCGCCATACATAAACCCGAACTTTACTTGGATTGCGTGGGATCTTATACAATAAAAGCAGCCAATCTTGCATAACACATCTCCTAGTCCTATTGCATCAACGGGTAAACAATTAATCCGATGATAGCTGATACAAGAATAATAACAGGTTCTGAAACCTTTTTGCTTTTCCATAAAAGGGCTAATGTAATCAGGGCAAACAAAGCAGTAGGAACATCTATTATCGACCGTTTCCCCAATACAATAACCGCACCACTGATGGCTCCTGTTGCAGTTGCCGTTACCCCATTAACAAAAGCGTTTATTCCAGGAAGTCTTCCATACTTTTTAAACAATGGTGCAGGAAGAATTGTTAACAAGTAAGCTGGGAGAAAAGTGGCTAGTGCTGCAACTGTTGCTCCAGAAAATCCTGCCACTAAATAGCCAATGAAGCCAGTTGTAATAACAACAGGACCTGGTGTTATCATTGCCACAGCAACTGCATCAAGGAACTGTTGAGCATCCAACCAACCGTATTCCTTTACGACACCTCCGTATAGAAAAGGAACGATTGCAAGACCACTACCGAAAACGAATGCCCCTGCCTTTGTAAAGTAAGTGAATATGGACCATAATGTACCTGAGTTTGAAGATGTTATGGTTCCTAACAGTAAAGAGATTGAAAAGGGTTCTAAACTGTTTAGCTTTGATTTTCTCCATAACCCTTTTGGAGGTGATTTCACTAACCAATATAAAATTCCTGCCCCTAGAAATAAAAGAACATTTTCTGTTTCGGTAATGACTGTTACTGTTCCTGCAATTAAAAAGATAATCCAAAGAAGCCAATCCTTACCGATAGTTTTTATCGTTAGTTTATAAGCACTGAAGGCAATAATTCCAATTACACTTGCACCTACTGCATAGAATACGGCTTGCATCCAAGTTAAACCACCAAATCTAACATATGCCCAACCTAAAACAAGCACCATTGCAAATGAAGGTAAAACAAAAGTGACAGCAACCAGCGTTGCTCCAAGTATTCTGTAATGAACATAACCTAGATAAATGGCTAATTGTGCTGCTAAAGGACCTGGAGCGAGCTGTGACAATGCAAGACCATCTTTATAGTCCGCTTCCGAGATCCAACGTCGTTGCTCCACCAGATCTCTATACATGTAGCCTGTTAATGCAACTGGTCCACCAAAACCGATGGTACCCAATTTTAAGAAATATAAAATCAATTGCCAAAGTGAGTAAGCCGCAGCTTCGGGCTGATTATTAGACTCATTTTCCAAAGATTTATTCATAGCCATCTCTCCCCATAAGTAATACTGGTTACATTTATAAATATTATATGTGGTGCCAGTAAATATGAGAAGAAAAAATAGTAATATTGGTTACATTTTCTTTTAAACCGAAAAAGAGTGCTGATATTGCATAAACCCTAATTTTTTTAATTCTACTAACTTAGCTGAACAAGCAAAAAAGACCGCAGTAGCGATCTCCATCTTTAACTCTTGCACCCGTTAGATTAGTAAGAAAGTTAACTTCTTGATAAAAGTCACATAAAACAGAACAATAGCTACTTACTATGCGTTTTGTCCAAGGCTTCACGCAACGCTTTTGCTAATTTGAACGGACTTTCATTTGCCCAAAAATGCAGAAAGAACAGCCTTGGATTCTCTGTTAACATGTGATTATGTATGGCGGTTACTTCAATGCCATTCTTACGCAACGTACGTGCAACAGGATTTACTTCTTCAGCCGTAAGCACAAAGTCCCCAGTTGTTGCTACTTTCCCATTTTCCGTGGGCTGAAAATTAATCATTGTGGCTACCCCCATAGCAGGAGGAATTTCCATGCCATTTTCCATGATTTTTTCTAATCGGGGAATACCTACATGATAAACGCCATTCGTAACCGTACCTTTATTTCGAAGTATTATATCAAGTTTCTCTTTATCGATGGGAAAGGAAACCGATTCCTCTGTTATGCTCTTTGGTATTTTTGTTAGTTGCAATCCAGAACTAATTACTTTCGCTAATTGAACTGGATTACCATGCCCCTGAATGTGCAAATACATAATTCTAGGTGTTTCCCCTAACAAATGGTTATGTAGTGCAGATACCTGTATTCCTTGATTAAATAGCTCACTCATGACTGGTTGAATTTCCTTTTCTGTAAGAACTAAATCACCCATTACCATTGCTCGACTATCGATTTTTTTAAAAGCCACCCAGCCACCTAAAGCTAATCCAGTGCGAATTGGTGTCCCTTTAACAGTTACTTTCAAATCATTACGTGGTAGGCTGATATATAAGATTTCATCTGGCTTCATGACACCTGTTCTTCCAATTTCTTTTTCTACAAGTTGCCATTCAGGTAAAAGATTTTTTGAATTCAAGTGGTTAGGAGAAGCAGCGTCAGTTACGATAGTGAATGAAATATCAGAAATCAAAACTACAACTAAAAAAGCAGTTATTATCCTATATTTAAATAGGAACATCAGGGGCATAGAATAACTCTCCTTCGATGTAAAATCATATTATTTAATATCCCTAATTGATGTTTTTCTTATTCAACTATCCTGCCCCGTTAGCTCAATAACAAAAAAGGATCGCCGCAGCAATATCGGTTCTTCAACTCTTGCACCCTTTAGTTTAAGTTCATTAATTCACAAATTTCGCATTAAGTGGGCTCATTTTTCTTAGATTACTAAATAGTGCCTTCAACCAAAATGGGCTAGGCACTGTTAGAGATTACCTAATCACTATTCTAAGTAATGATTAAGGGATGATTTTGTTATTCCTCTGGTTTTTTAGTAGTTAATTAAAATATAATCTAGTTCACTTCAGTTCCCCGTTCTATTCATATTGAATATCTATTTTCTGGATAAGGTAAACCTAAATTACCACGTAAAGTGTTTGATTCATATTCCTTACGAAAAATTCCCTTTTCTTGTAAAATAGGAACAACTAAATCAATAAAGTCATCAAACCCCGATGGATGCTCCTGTCTCATCAGCAATAGATCCATTGCCCCTGCCTCGTACCAGTGTTGAATTTGATCTGCTACTTTTTCTGCCGAACCAAAAAATTTCGGCTTTGGTATACGGTAAATCGGCATCAGCGCTTGCAGTTCCTGGAATTTTTCTTCAGCTTCTCTTTCTGTTCTTCCTACAATCGGATTATGTGAAATCGTAAGTAGGAAATCATCAAACGAACGCCCTTCCAACTCCACTCTCCTCTTTAACTCTTGACTAAAAGCTTTTGCATCTTCTAAATTATCAGCCGGGAGAAATACACCGTCGGCATGCTTTGAGGCAATATTCATGAAATCCGAAGAAGTGCCGGCTTGGAAAATAACCGGTCTTCCTTGTCTGGAACGGCTAATATTTAAAGGACCATCCACTGAAAAATAGTTTCCTCTATAATTTAGAGCATGCATTTTTTGTGGATCAAAGAATACACCGCTTTTTTTATCTCGTATAAATGCGTCATCCTCATAGGAGTCCCAAAGACCTTCGACAATCTCTAAAAACTCTTTTTTCATAGGATACAAGTCTGCTTTAGAAAGATGAGTGCGACTATAATTCGCTAGTCCTCCTGGATTAGAAGTGACAGCATTCCATCCTGCTCGGCCATTACTGATTTTATCAAGAGAAGCCATTTGACGGGCAACAGTGAATGGATCCGCATAGGAAGTTGCAATTGTGGCAGTAAGTCCGATTGAATGAGTCACCATGCTTAAGGCAGACAGAATACTTACACCTTCAAACTTACTGAGGTAATGAGGAATCATACCTGGACCAATATGGCTAACGTCAGTTAAAAAGATGGTATCAAACTTTCCTTCTTCTAATCTTTTTGCTTTTTGTACATAGTAATCAATGCTTTCACTAGCATTTGCTGGCATATCTGGGTGACGCCAGCCCATGTAATTCCAGCCTACCCCATCTATAGTCCCGGCTATTTTAAGTTGTTTTTTCTCTTTCATTAATTTCACCTTCTTTTCGTTCTAGTCTTATTAGCTATTTAGATTTAAGATCAAATGCCTCTACTAGTAATTGGTGTCCTTTTAGTCTGCTTTCTTGACTAGGATAAAAATCAGCAATCATAATTTCATCTACTAAAGCTTCTTTTGCCAATCGCTTTAACTTTTCAGCAACATTGACTACACTTCCAATAACAAAACGGTCTTTATTATATTGACGTGCTTCTTCTTCCTGTGATGTATAAACATACTTACTGGCTTCTTCTAGTGTTGGAAATGAAAGATTACGTGAACCTGTTGCCATTCTTGCCCACATTAATTCCAATGGTCCTGCCAAATATTTTGCCTCTTCTTCTGTTTCTGCTGTAATGACTCCAATAGCTAACATGCTTTTTGGCTCGTTCATATAAATAGATGGCTTGAAATTTTCACGATATAAACGAAGCATTGGGATAGCTAATCTTGGTGCTAAGTGGGCTGCAAACACAAAACCAAGTCCTTTATCTATAGCGAACTGTACACCGCCCTGACTAGAACCTAACATATATATATCAGGTACTATTGATTCATTCCCTGGAACTATTATCTTCTTGAAAGGGTGTTGAGCTGGGAAATTTCGTGAAAAAAACGAGAGTAACTGATTTAGTTGTTCTGGAAAGTCATTTGCAGTAAGTGACTCTTGTGAACGTTGTAAGGCTAATGCAGTTAATCCATCTGTTCCTGACGCTCTTCCTATTCAAAGGTCTACCCTACCAGGGTACAGTGCTTCAAGTAATGTAAAGTTTTCCGCTACTTTCAGAGGGCTATGGTTGGGTAACATAATCCCTCCTGAACCTACACGTATATTTTTGGTATGTGAAGCTGCGTGTAGACTTAACAAATCGGGAAATGTACTGATTTGGCTAGGAGTATTATGATGTTCCGTGAACCAGTATCTCTTATAACCTAATCTGTCAGCTAGTTGTACCATCTCCGTTGAATTTTTTAAACTTTGAATAGGATTACTGTCAGGATGTACATGTACAAAATCTAAGATGGATAACTGTAGATCATTATAAAGTTCATTGTTGACCATTTACTAAAAACTCCTTTTTCTTCATTAGAAGAATAACTATATATATAAGAACTTTTTTCTCTTATAGTTATCGGGTATATAACAAGTAAAACATCGGAAAAGATAAATACACAGGGTCAACTTATATATTATTATCCGCTAAGTGACCCTGTTTTTTTTATAAAAACATTAATGTGGTGAATTCATCACCTTGTGGTTGACTACGACGCGGCGGATGAAGAGCGCTATGACCACGCCAATCAATGCTATGATCATCGTGAACAAGAACACGCTTTGTGATCCTGCCGTCATCGCGTTTGCTATTTCGGTCAGCTTGGTCGGATCGGAGGAGCCGTGCAAGTATTTCTCCATACCACCAGTAAGGATACTGATTGCGACCGCTGTTCCAATCGCCCCCACGACCTGCTGCAATGTGTTCATGACTGCCGTGCCGTGCGGGTATAACTCCGGCGGCAATTGATTTAGACCGTTCGTTTGAGCAGGCATCCATATCATGCCTACCCCAACCATGAGCCCGATATGCAAAGCCACGATAAAGCCCACTGTAGAAGCAGGAGATAGGGTAGTAAAGAACCATAACATAACTGAAACGATCACGAGACCGGGAATAACAAGCCATTTCGGTCCATATCTATCGAACAAGCGCCCCATACGCGGGGAGAGGATACCGTTCAGCGCGCTGCCCGGCAAAAGCATGAGTCCGGCGATGAAAACAGACAGTCCTGCACCAGTCTGCAGAAACATCGGCAGAATAATCATGCTCGACATAATAATCATCATACATGCCAGTACTAGAAGCAGCCCAACGACGTACATTGGATACTTGAAAACGCTCAGATTCATCATCGGATCATTCATTAAGTTCTGCCGCAGTATGAACAGCACCAGCGCGATGAGCCCAACGACGATTGAAGTAACCACGACTGCACTGCTCCAGCCTTCAGATCCTTCGCCTGCCTTACTGAAGCCAAAGACAACTCCTCCAAAGCCGATCGTTGACAATGCGACAGATAGTAGATCCACCCCAGGTTTTGTGACATCAGTGACATTTTCCAAATACTTCAGCCCTATCAACAACCCAATAATCAAAAGTGGCAGCGAGAACCAGAAAACATAATGCCATGTTAAATACTCTATTAATAGACCGCCTATGGTCGGTCCGGTTGCTGGCGCAAACATGATAACAAGTCCAACGAAGCCCATCGCCGCCCCCCGCTTTTCCGGCGGATATATGATAAGAATGGTATTGAACATGAGAGGAAGCAACAATCCCATGCCTATTGCCTGTAAAACTCTAGCGAACATCAACATTTCAAAATTGAAAGCGAGTGCCGCAATCAATGTACCTACGATTAAGCTAATTAGTGAACCTGTGAACATCTGCCTCGTCGTAAACATCTGCAGCAGCAACCCGCTCATTGGCATTAAAATGCCAAGAGTCAGCAAGAACCCGGTTGTTAACCACTGTGCGGTTGCAGCTGTAATTTGAAATACTTCCATTAAATTAGTCATTGCTATGTTTAGAGCGGTCTCGCTAAACATGCCAACAAAACCGCAGATAAGCAACGATGCAAATATGGCACGCGTATTGTATTTTTTCATCTCTATATCTCCCTGTAATCGATTTAATTAATAATAGTTTATTTTTTTGCAAATCCTTGTTTGTTTAAATACTCAAGCATAAAGGGCTTTCTTCTCTATTAATTATTTTCATATTTCAGCCTTCCGTATTGGTAAGGAACTCCCATATTCTCGCGTAGTGTTTTTCCTTCATATTCCCTGTGGAACAAACCGCGCTCCTGCAAAATTGGGACAACCAGGTCCACAAAATCAGCAACTCCGTCATAGGCGATATCCGGAACAACCGAGAAGCCGTCACATGCACCAGCCAAAAACCATTCTTCCAAGAAGTCAGCAACTTGCACGGGGGTACCTGCAACTACCGGATGATAGTTAATGACCCCATGGGCAAGAACATCCCGAATGGATAGCCCTTGTATCAGCAGCTCTAAAGCTCTGTGGGATCGTGGATCCATTGGGTTGGCATATGCCTTTTTCAACAAGTCAACTGATAAAGGTTGATCAATATCTACCGAATTCACCGATAGTGGTAAACCAACCATGGAACCAAGGTACCTTACCCTACCTGGAATCTCTTCAGGATTAAAACTCATAAGCTGTCTTCGTCGTTCTAAACCTTCTTCTTCAGTTGAACCTATAGAAAACATAAAACCTGCATACATCTTGATGTCATCGGGATTTCTCCCAAAACGAGCTGCACTTTGTCGAAGCACTTGCCTATGTTCACGAGCAGATTCTATATCATATGGATTTGCATAGACACCAGATGCGTACATACCCGCCAATTCCAATCCTTCATTTCCTCCACCTGCTTGAAATATAACTGGCTGACCTTGTTCAGAAGGTGGGATTGGCAAAGGACCACGAGATGAATAATACTGTCCTCCAAGATTTATAGGCTGAATTTTGTTCATGTCGGCAAATTTTCCACCTTCTACATCTAACGTCCAGGCGTCTGATTCCCAACTCCCCCACAATGCTTGAACAATTTGTATGGATTCATGAGCCATGTCATATCGTTCTTTGCGACTGGCGATCTTTGCACCAAAATTTGCTGCAGCTAATGGCTCAGAAGTGGTGACCGCATTCCAGCCTACACGTCCATGACTTATAACATCTAGTGCTTTGAACTGACGTGCTATGTTATATGGATAATTGAATGTCGTGGATAGGGTAGCAACAAGCCCAATATGTTTCGTTTCTCTGGCTACCGCCATTAGTGCTAACATAGGGTCCATAGGGAACATAGGGGTCTGAGGACCTAAGTCAACGGTTAATGCTGGAGTATCAGCGATAAAGATCATTTGAAATTTTCCTTTTTCAGCTAATTTAGCTCGCTCCACATAACTATCCGTATTTGTGTAGGCAGCTGGGACGGTACCAGGCATTCTCCAAGCGCTGAATTCAGCTCCGTAACCAGAAATCATTTGTAGTGCAAGTTGCATCTCTTTTCTTTTTTTCATGTATATCTTCTCCTTTATTTTAAATAGGCTCTAAGTAAGCAAAAGAGCCTTAAGTGAATTATTTCCTATCAAATTTCAGTAGTTTGGAGAAAACAAAATAATATTTAGCTTGCTAACTAATTTGTTGGTGATTACCCAGCAAGGAAAGTTTTTTACGATATAGAGATATTCAATATTTAGGTTGCTAAATAATTACTTAGCATGCTAAATATCAACATAGAGAAAACTTAGAACAAGTTTCTCTCCATTCGCTTCATAAGTTCCCTTAATATTAAGCGTTCTTCCGGTGAAATTGAATGGAGTAATTTTTCTTGTTGCTGTTTCCATTTAAACCCAACCGGATTTTCTAATTCTTTGCCTTTATCTGTTAGATAAATTCGCATAACCCTTGCATCATGTTCATCGCGTTTGCGGTATATAAATCCGTTTTGCTCCAATGATTTAACCATATTTGTTACCGTAGGCGGTTCGCATTTTAAATGTTCACAGAGTTGCATTTGTGTTACCCCATCGCCTAACCACAAACGAGAGAGTAAATTATCTTGACCTACATAAAGATTAAGTTCTCTTAGACTTTCATTATAATCTCGACGCATTTGAAATGAAATTTTATCTAACGACTGACGAATATCGCAATCAACCTTTTCGTTCATAGGTATGCCCCCACTACTAAAATGTATTTAGCAAGCTAACTATATCATGGTAAAAATTTAGTTGTCAATTTAAGGTACCTCCTCACATTTTATCGGGCTGAATTTATCTAGAACGGAGGTCAAAAGTATATATCCAATAATAAGATGGAACCTTTGATCGCCATCAGTTTGTTTCACACTGAAATGTCCAGATTCTGTTTATGACTCCGTTTTGTCTATCAACTTGTTGGATGGAGTTATTTTGTTACATGAACTAGAATAAAACCATTTCTCAACTTTTTGAAGAGGGCAATAAAAATGGATTTAGTACATTTTTTTGTACTTAACAGTAGATAGCGGGTGTGAATGTTCCTAATAAACTAAGCTCTCTTTGTGTTAACCAGCTTAGCTAGAACAAAAAAAAGCTGCCACATAGACAGCTTCGGATCTATTAAATCTTGCCCCTTTACTATAACATTTCTTCGTAATAGAAAAAGCTGCTGTTAGAACGATTTCCCCTTTTTCTTTATCCACCATTTAATTTTTGAATTTTGGGTAAACGGTAAACGATGAATGAGAGCGCTTTGGTTAGTCTACCTGCTCCCCAAACTTCTTCCCGAACTCTTCCATCAAATCAATTATAGGAATGAATTCTTTCCCTTTTGAGGTTAATGAATAATCTACACGAGGAGGAACTTCTGGATAAACTTTGCGATTTATTAAGCCATCTCTTTCTAATTCTCGAAGTTGCTTTGTAAGAGAACCTTGTGAAATATCCCATAAAAAGGCTTTAATTTCACTATAACGACGCTCTTTAGACTTTAAAAACCAAAGAATTAGATATTTCCAACGTCCGGAGAGTATGTTTTGGGTATAGGCAATGCCATATACTTCTCTTTGTTCCTTTATACACTCTTTGTCAAATCCATCATTACATATTCTAGACAACTTTTCACCTGCTTTCTAATGTTAAGTACAAAAAAATGTACTACGTCAATTTTTATTGCCTACTTCAAAAAGATGAGAAATCATTTTATTCTAGTATATGTAACAGAATTACTCAATACGTTTTTAATATCTAATGAATTTATGTTTCGTTTTAATAAACATATGATTGTGTAACTTTAAGCAGATTAATTCTTTTATATAAAAATTCTTTAGGAGGAACAATAATGAGATTTGGAATTATAGGTGCAGGACCAATTGGGTCAATTATTTCTAAAAAATTAGTTAAGAATGGATATGATGTCAAAATTGCAGATGCACGAGGAATTGAACGTTTAGAAAGAAAAGAGTTTGCTGGAACACCTGTGCGTGTAGAGGATGCAATTAAAAATATTGAAGTTCTTATAATATCTCTCCCTATAAAAGCAATGACAAGCATTCGGAACATTATCGATCAAGTCGGGGAGGAAGTAATCATTGTAGATACTTCAAATTATTATCCTTTTAGAGACGGCATAATTGAAGAAATCGAGAACGGGGTGGTTGAAAGTGTTTGGGTTTCAAACCAATTAGGCAGACCAATCATTAAAGCTTTCAACAACTTATTAGCTTATACTTTAGAAAATGAAGGAACATCCGAAGATTCTAGTGGTAGAATTGCAATGGCAGTTGCTGGTAATGACCCATCACAAAAACAAGTAGTCATGGACGTAGTAAACGAGCTAGGCTTCGACGCAGTAGATAGTGGTTCTTTAAGTAACTCTTGGAGACAACAGCCAGGAACTCCTGCTTATTGCACAGAGCTAACAAAAGATGAGCTCACGCAAGCGTTGAAAAAGGCAAATAAAGAAAAAGCACCTTTACTACGGGACAAGGTGATGGAAAGGTTTGCAGAAATCCTTGCAGAAAAAAAAGAAGTTGAATTTTCACATAAGGATATTGTGAATTTAAACAGAGAAATATACAATTCATAAAACAAAAGGTGCACTCGTTAGAGAGCACCTTTTGTTACATCCATATATCCCTATAAAGTTGTAAAGGTATGTCTTACATTTAAAATAACAGAAACTAAGTATGTTTGTGTTTAAAATCCCTCTTATACTAACCTGCCCCGTTAGCACAATAAGAAAACGGGATCGCCGCAGCCATCCCATCTTTAACATAAGCACCCATTAGTTGAACAATAAATCTCTTTTAATAAGTACCCTTCCCCCCTCATTTTTCAGGTAATTCAGGAAAAATTAGATTTACTATTAACGATACAAAAACACAAAACCAAAGTACTGCTATGTTGAAAAAATGACTTCCAAAATTAAACATAATTAGGAGAAAAATAAAGAATATTAGAGATTGCACCCACCTCGGATAATATCGCCTACGATTACGATTTATTTTCTGTACAGGTTTGTGTAGTATGACTTCAACTAGAACAATAGCTATAGAATTAAACAATGCTATCCACCAAGAATAGTGATTCCAAAACAAAACACTAAATAATAAAATTACTATCACTAAAGAACCATAAAATTGCTTATTTAAAATTTTTTTCAAAAACATCCCCCTCATTACTGAGAATCTTAGCATGAACTGTAACCGTATTCTTCATGAAAAAATTCCCAAAACTTAATACACTAACCTGCTCCGTTAGCTGAATAAGAAAAAAAGATTGAAGATCAATTCATTGATTTTCAACTCTTG
>NZ_JBPXRO010000057.1:0-15195 GCF_051842875.1 Neobacillus sp. C211 | reverse complement strand
TAAGGAGTAAGGCTTTTTTCTTTTCAACAAACAGGCTAGATTGGGGAAGAAAAGAGGGAATTTTCGTTAAGAAATTTTAAATGAAAGGTATTATTCACCTTCTATAAAATAGCTAAAAGGAGGAGACAAATGGAGTACGATGATTTTTTACCAAAACTCAATAAGTCAGCAGAAAAATTTAAAGATAAAGCACAGCAGAATTAAAATATTGTATTACATGTCAGCCATACGACGGTGGTGATTATATTTGGATAATCGGAAATGAAACTACTATTGATGAAATTCTTGAAGGTATTAAATGTCCAGAACAATACCGTGAAGATATTGCTGCACACTTATATTGCCCTAACTGTGGTAAATCTGGATTTGAACCATACGAGGTTGTTGGAACTGAGGATTTTACAATTTTGGAAGAAGAAAAATATTATAAATCGATTATTTCTCGTTTTGCTAGTAAACTTGATGATTTTCGTTCGCATTTAGGGATATATCCATCACTTGCGCTGGCCCATCCGATGGGAAGGAAGATACATAAAGAGATTGTTAACAGTAAGGTTGAATCAATTGAAGTCAACCATACTAGTTGGTCGAGGGCTAGGTTAGTTTCTCAGTCCAAGGTGTTTGAACAATCAGATATGACAGCACCTGACGTTGGATTATCCTCGGGTGGTAGATTTCATCATCAAGGACAGAGCGTATTGTACCTAGCAGAAACTGATGAACTCGCAATGATCGAAACACTTGATAATCCAGATGTTTCTTCACTAATTTGGATTCAAAAGTACACTCAGGAAAATGAGTTAACAGGGATATTGGATTTAAGACTTCAATGGGAAAATTTAGGGTATTCTCAAAATGAAGTGATTCAGGCACTTTTAGCTTCAAGATATATTTTTGAAAAGGTTAACGATAGATCAAGTAAATGGAGACCACAATATTTCCTAACTACATTCATAGCTGATTGTGCAAGACAAGCTGGATTCAATGGAATTATATATACATCAAGTCGGTCTAACGGAAGCAACCTTGTCCTGTTTAATCCAAATGAGACTGCGGTACATGCAGTCGATAACCCGAAAGTATTCATTTATGATCCAAAGAAATATTTAATAGAAGATCCAGATGATTTAACGAGGTTTTTTTAAATAATCGATTCTAGTTCTAACAAAGTAAGTATAATTAAATTTTTCTTTTATTCATTAATTGGGCGCAATGCTTCAATAGAGAAGGGATCGCTTTTTCCTTATTAAAGTAACGGGCAGTTAGTTTAATAAGAATACTTACATAATAATATCGGAGGTGTTGGAATGATTACGGTGAAAAATGTTGAAAGTTACCTTAAAGATAAGATTGGTGTAGACGCTGATACTGTAAAAAAAGTTTGGGAAATATTTAAGGATTTTTGTAAAGAACCTGTTAAGGGAGAAGAAGAAAAAGAAATACTATTTCAATGTGGTGTTTATGATTTTACTGGAGAGGAACTATTTCATTATGATTTTGTACGTCAGTTTACTGTTTTTGAAGAAGACGAGTATTCTCATATGGAACAACTTCACTGTGAATTCTTATTTAAACCAACAGATGAGTTAAGAAAGTTAGAGGTAGCAGAATGGTCAATGGAATATGATGATATAGATGATTTTTTAAATCATATAGATAACCTTCAGGAGTTTAATATACCTTTGAATTTAAAGCCGATAAAAACAGAAATATATCAAGAAGAAGTTTAAACCTGATTTTACTACGGGGCGATGCTTGAATAAGGCATCCCCTTTTTCTTATTAAGCTAACGAGGCAGTTTAGTTGAAAAAAGGTGAAATTCCCCAAGTTACAAAAAACATTATAGTAAGTATAATTAATTTATTAAATAAGGAATCGCTATTAATAGGGTGAGATAATGGATTTATTGGGTGCAATGTCAGTTTTGATTGGTTTTTTAGCGTTATATGGTGGATTCGCCTATAATAAAAAAAGACACGAAAACGATGGTTTAGATGGTTCTGGGGCTGATTCAATCATCGGTGCCATCATCGCTTTATTTGTTGTCATCTTATTTAGGCTGTTGCCATATCAGGTTACCAAAACATTGTTATTTATATTTGCCTTTATTTGTTTTTGTTTTAGTGTTTATGCGTTTACTCACTTACACTAATGGGTGCGAGAGTTGAACAAGGGGCTGTGGCGGCGGCTCTTTTTCTTGATACGCTAACGTGGCAGAATAGTGAAATAAGCACAATTTACGTGTAAATGATAAAACTGAATCACTTAAGGAGTGGAATTAAAATATGGATAAAAAATCACTCATAACAGTATTTTTAGTATTTGTTACTTTAAGCGTTATGAAAAATATAGAAATATCGAATGTGTGGATTCTTAACCAATTAATTAAATTAATTATCTGTCTCACAGTGTTTATTATTTTTGCTTTTATCTGGAACTTTTTTAAAAAAGAAAAATTTTAAATGGTGATATCCAACTAACGGGTGCTTGAATTTAAGATCAGAGCTGTCATTGAGGCAGCTCTTTCTTGTTGAACTAACGGGGCAGAATAGATGAAGAAGGATAGTAAACAAGACACTCTTAAGAGCCCGTTTTTTTATAAAAAAACAGGCTCTATTTATTTGGAGATGAAAAGATAATGGAGGAGGTTAGTTTTAATTCTATATTAGATTAACGTTTTCTTTATCCATGTTTATTCTATTTTTAATAAAATGCATTAATTGCTTTACGTAATCTTCTGGTTGTGTCGTTTGATTTTTCATCCAATGCATCGCAGCACCATAAAGTGCCCAGCTTAACATCACCGTAAAAGTCTCTACCTCAGTTTTGTCTTGGTTAGCCCATTGCCTTTGTGCCCACTCTGAAAAAAAGGCTTGAAGTTCCTTTTTAAAAATCGTTTCTATTTGGGGTGTAAACGCCTCGTAACTTCGGCGACATTGGTTACTGATCGATGTTTGGAACTTAATGATGGATAAAAAAATAGCCTTAATCGTCTCTTCGTTAATTACCTCATGTGTACTTACCTCTTGAATGACTTCTCTCATAACACTTTCACTTAACACCTTTTCAAGCAAGTCATATTTGTCCATGAAATGAGAATAAAAGGTTGCACGATTAACCGTTGCAGCAGTCGTAATATCTTTAATGGTGATGTCTTTAAAATCTTTTTTCATTGAAAACTCGATAAATGCATCCATAATGAGCTTACGAGTGCGAAGTATACGTGGGTCGATTTGTTTTTCCATAAAATTTGCTCCTATTTTTTAGACATTTTTATCAATATGTTGTTTAAACAATATATGTTTTATTTTGTCGGTTGTTATAAATTTTTCAACTTGTTATATTGATTTTACAACAAATGTTGGTTAAGCAAAAGATGTTGGAGTGATAAGAGCAGGAAGTCGTCAGTTGGCAAGGGAATTTCCGTTCCTCCCTTCAAAATGCACAAATCGCACCTAGACCAGTTCAGAAGAAACTGCCCTCTTTGGATTGGTGTTGGGGGTACCCCGGCAAGTGCAGTTCGTGCAGGAAGACTTGGTGTAAATATGGCACTTGGCTTGTTAAGTGGTCGTCCAGAATCCTTTAAACACTTAACAGACCTATACTGGGAAGCAGCTAGAGAAGCAGGTCATGATTTAACCAAGTTAAGAGTTTCATTGACGGGGCATTCGTATATAGCCGAAACAGGAGAACAGGCTATTAACGAATTTGTTCCGCACTATAATCGCTATTTTGGCTATTTTTTAAAGGAGCTTGGTCAACACTTCCGAAAATGGTTTTGTTATAA
Source organism: Neobacillus sp. C211 (assembly GCF_051842875.1). NCBI lineage: Bacteria > Bacillati > Bacillota > Bacilli > Caryophanales > Bacillaceae > Neobacillus > Neobacillus sp. C211. The sequence continues at coordinate 11,408 of NZ_JBPXRO010000057.1, read as the reverse complement.
AAAAATAATAAAGAACAAAAAAGGGGATGGGAGAAATATGGAGATTTTAACATTTATTTTGCAAGGAATTCTTGCCTTAATGTTTTTGATGGCAGGATTCGGGAAAGTAACAGGTTCTAAAATGCATGTGGAAGCTTTTACGCATTGGAGATTGCCACAATGGTTCAGAGTTGTAACAGGGCTTGTTGAATTAACAGGGGCTATCCTTTTAATTGTAGGATATTGGGTATCAACTTCGGCAATGGCAGGAGCACTTTTACTTGCCATTACAGGTATAGGCGGAATCTTTACACATATTCGGGTTAAGGATTCCTTTAAAGATACAGCTATGATTCTATTCTTAGCCATTCTATCGTTTGTTGTATTTTTTCTTTATCTATAGTAAGCATTTTACCTTCAACTAATTGGGTGATTTTGAATGAAAAAGTAACCTGAAAAGCAATTACTTGAGTGATATGCAATACACATTTTGGAGGAAAAGAAAATGAAAATATTAGTTACAGGTGCAACAGGAAAATTAGGGTCAAAAGTTGTTGAGACGTTATTAAAAACCGTACAGGCAGAACATTTAGCTGTTAGTGTTCGTAATCCCGAAAAAGCAGAAGGATTGAAAGCACGCGGGGTCGAAGTCCGACAAGGTGATTTTGATATACCGGAAACACTGGATGCTGCTTTTTCAGGAATTGACAGACTATTAATTATACCAACATCTGATGTGCAGCTTGGGGGCGATGAAATAAGAATAAGGCAACACGCCAATGCGGTTGCTACCGCCGAACGCGCCAATGTTAAATTTATTGCGTTTACCAGTGCGCCTAAAGCAAGCGATAGCAACTTTTTCCTTGCACAAGCTTATAAAGCTACGGAAGAGGCTATTGTAAAAACAGGCATTCCTTATTCATTTTTGAGGAATAACTGGTATCTGGAAAATGAAATCGGAAATATACAAGCAGCTATGGCGGGTGCTCCCTGGATAACGGCGACAGGAGATGGAAAAGTAGGTTGGGCGCTTCGGCAGGATTTGGCGGAGGCAACTGCCAACGTACTTACAGAAAATGGACATGAGAACACGATTTACGAACTTTCAGGTAAACTTATGACACATAAAAATTTAGTCTCTATCCTTGAAACTGTATTAGGAAAAAAGATTCCTTTTCAACAGGTTGATGATGACACTTATGCCGAGATTATGAAAGGTGCTGGAGTTCCGGAATCCTTCCTTCCTATGCTTATTAACACACAAAAAGGCATTCGTGATGGTGGATTAGAAGTTGAAAGTAACGATTTGGAAAAACTGCTTGGTCGCCCTGCCGTATCGATGAAAGAGGCATTAACCCAAATGGTTAACCAAATCTCTCAAACAGCCAATTAAGTTATCACAACACTTAGAAGTAGTACGCTTTGTTATTTTTAATGAAGCTTAGGAATTATGATTATGAAGTTAATTTAAAACAATTCGTTTTTTAAAACCAAGGAGGAAGAAATCATGACAAATGAAAAATTAAATATTGGAATTATCTTAGGAAGCACTCGTCAGGGTCGTTTTAGTCCTGAAGTCGGAGTATGGGTAAAAAGAACGTGAAGATGCAAATTATGAAATTGTTGATATCGCTGATTACAATTTGCCGTTTTTCGGAACTACCGATGGTACAGAACCTGGAATAGCATCTTGGAGTGAAAAGGTTGCCAGCTTGGATGGATTCGTGTTTATTGTTCAGGAATACAATCACAGTATTACTGGAGCATTAAAAAATGCACTTGATATTGCTAATCGTGAAGCTTGGGATAATAAAGCGGCAGGTATCGTCAGCTATGGGGGAACTGGTGGTGCTCGTGCAGCTGAACATTTACGAGGGATTTGTGGAGAATTATTCATTGCAGATGTGAAGACTCACCCAACATTATCTTTATTTACAGATTTTGAAAACTTTACAACATTTAAACCAGCTGAATTACATCTTCCTAATGTCAATTTGATGCTTGACCAAGTTAACGCTTGGAGCGGTGCATTAAAAAACTTGAGAAAATAACTATAATTGATAGTCGCAATTTAATCCGAATATCAGACCCTACCAAATACGGTATGTCTGATATTCTTTTTTATTTAAGGAAATTTCCAGAATGCTCTATAAAAAAAGATTGTGAACCGTTGTACTTAAACAATTTTAGTTTAAGTGTAATCCTTCACAATCTAAATTAATATTTTTAGTTAAAGACAATAGGTTAATGCATTTTCCTAACACAATCCTTATTCTTCACAACCCCCCCCACCATTAGGTAGGGGATTCAGGTTGTATAATACCTACTAAAATTAATCAAATATATTCAGGAGTTAAGTGAGGTGCACTGGACACAATCACTGGTTCTTTCGATACTCTGAAGGAGTACACTTTTTAATTTTCTTGAATGTTTTTGAAAATAGGAGTACATCATTATATCCCACTGAACGGGAAATATCCCCAATTTTAAGCGTAGAATCCGTTAGCAGAAAACATGCTTTCTTGATTCTTAAACTTAATAAAAACTCTTGCGGCGATTTATTGAGATATTGCTTAAATAAACGATGAAGATATGAACGGTCAATTGAAATATATTTAGCGATATCATTTACTGTAATGTAATGCGTGTAATTTTGTTCAATAAAGAGTATCGCATCTTCGATATACTTTTGCTTTTTTACCTCAATGGTGACTCCACGATTCGGAAAGAGTTCACACAATATATATATAAATTCATATAGCTTTGAAGTTAATAGCAAGTCCTTATTAGACGATAGCATTGATGCCATTATGATACTATCCATACATTGGTTTAGTTTATTGTCATGATCGAACGTGAAAATCGGTTGCTCCATAGATAAACTTGATCTGTTTAAATATTCCTTTGCTTTTACTCCACTTAAACCAATCCATTTATATTCCCATGGATCCTCAACATCTGCTTCATAATAAATTAAAATGTTTGGCTCAATTAAGAACGCTTCATTTTTTCCTAGATGATAGATTTTATCATGTACTTTAAATATCCCTTTTCCTTTTAAAATATAGTGAATTATGTATCCGCTTCGTATCGCTGGACCATAAGAATATTTACTTATACAAGCTTCTCTACCGCATGTGTACAAATTTAGATCTAAATTGTTATGAGAAGGATTGGAAAAGTTTAAAATCATTTTGTCACCTCTAATTGAAAATGTTTGCAAGTTATCACATCGTTCCATACTCAGTCTACATAATACCATATAAATATCTAATTAAAACTATTAAAATGAACCCATAAGCATTAAGTGAAACAACATATTTCAATAAACAGTATAAGGTGGAGTTACACATTGTTTTCGTTGAAATAATTGATGCTTACTTATGTGGGGGAGGTCGTTATGACTATTTACATCGATGATGAACAACTTTTATTTCATTTGCAAGGAAAAAACACGAGTTATGTTATGCAGGTTATACGAGATGGCTATTTAGCTCACTTATATTGGGGGAAGAGTGTTCACAAATATGGCGGAAACAACAAAATTATCTTTATGGATCGAGTTTTTTCTCCTAATCCAGATGCGTCAGATCGAACATTTTCGCTAGATACGCTACCTCAGGAGTACCCGGCATATGGAAATGGTGACTTTAGAATTCCATCTTATCAAATACAATTAGAGAATGGCTCTACTGTGACGGACCTTCGTTATAAGGAATACCGAGTGAATAAAGGTAAGCCAAAATTGGAAGGGTTACCATCCACTTATGTAGAGGATGAAAATGAGACAGAAACACTAGAAATCATTATGGAAGATAAATTGCTAGGACTGACTGTTACGTTAACATATAGTTTGTATGAAGATCGAGATGTTATCACTAGATCTGTTCAGTTTGATAATCAAGGATCACAAAATTTAAAAATGCTTCGAGCGCTAAGTGCAAATGTTGATTTTCGTGATGATGAATATGAATTAATCACATTGTATGGTGCTCATAGTAATGAGAAAAATATTGAGAGACGTAAAATTGTACCAGGGATTCAAATGGTTGATAGTTGCCGGGGAGCTAGCAGTCCTCAACAAGCACCATTTTTGGCATTAGTAAGAAAAGGGACTGATGAAGATCAAGGTGAAGTGTATGCATTTAACCTTGTGTATAGCGGGAATTTTACAGCACAAGTTCAAGTGGATCCATATCGCAATACAAGAGTATCTATGGGGATTAATCCTTTCGATTTCTCATGGTTATTAGAGCCGGGGGAAACCTTTCAAACGCCTGAAATTGTAATGGTTTACACAGCAAAAGGATTAGGCGAAATGTCCAGAATTTATCACGAATTGTATAGTAAAAGACTATGTCGTGGATTATTTCGGGACAAGGTACGTCCAATACTAATTAACAACTGGGAAGCCACTTATTTTGATTTTAATAAAGAAAAAATTGAACAAATTGCCAATGAAGCAAAAAAAGTAGGAATAGAACTATTTGTATTAGATGATGGATGGTTTGGAAAACGTGATGACAGCAAAAGCTCGTTAGGGGATTGGGTAGTCAATCAACGTAAACTTCCGAAAGGTTTAGTAGATCTTGCATACCGCGTTCGTAATCTTGGTATGGAGTTTGGTTTATGGTTTGAACCTGAAATGGTTTCTATTGATAGTGAATTATATAGAAATCATCCAGATTGGTGTTTACATGTCCCATATCGCCCACTTACGTTAGGGCGAAATCAACTCATTTTGGATTTATCGAGGCAGGAAGTCTGTGATTACGTAATTAAAGCGTTGTCAGATATTTTATCGAGTGCTCCGATAACCTATGTAAAATGGGATATGAATCGTCATATGACGGATATAGGGTCAATAGCTTTACAACCCGAACGACAGCGTGAAACGGCTCACCGTTATATGTTAGGACTATACAAAATAATGGAAGAAATTACAACAAAATTTCCTAATATATTGTTTGAGAGTTGTTCGAGTGGTGGAGGTCGCTTTGACGCAGGGATGCTTTATTATATGCCGCAAACATGGACAAGCGATAACACAGATGCGATGTGTCGTTTGAAAATTCAATATGGTACAAGTCTTGTTTATCCACCGATTACAATGGGGGCGCACGTTTCATCTGTCCCAAATCATCAAGTTGGAAGAATTACTTCACTTGAGACAAGAGGATATGTCGCCATGGCTGGAAATTTCGGTTATGAGCTAGACTTAACAAAGTTAACAGAGGAAGAAAAAGAAGTAGTTAAACAACAAATTGCTTTGTATAAAGAGATTCGACCACTTATTCAATTTGGTAGATTTTATAGAATATTTAATCCCTTTGATGGGAATGAAGCTGCATGGAACTTTGTTTCTGAAGATCGATTAGAAGTAGCAGCTAGTTATTTCAAAGTATTATCTCAACCAGCAGCTCCTCTTCGAACTATAAAACTTAAAGGGTTACATCCAGATTATGTTTATCAAAATGTTGAGACAGGAGAGTTGTTTGGAGGAGATGAGTTGATGAATGTTGGTATTACACTGCCAAGTATCAAGCAAGACTTTTTAAGTATGTTCTGGAGATTTAAAAAGCATAGTATCTAAAGCAGTACAAGTAAATAATATTTATGCCGTATTTTCTACCATACATGGTTACTCTGTTCCATAATTATATATTTAAAAAATCTCCCATATTGTGAAAATTTAGGAACAGATTGTAGTAGTCTTATATGTTAATTCGCTTTTGTAAATTAAGCTATTAATAAGTTCCACATTTTTGTTATTACCCTATTATGAGATTTTTTATGGTGTTAAACTGTTTTGTCAAAAAGTATTAAAGAATTTAAAATAGAACATTTTTTTAGGAGAGTGGGATGTTTTTTTGAGGAATCCATATAAAATGAACTATCATATAGAGCCAGATAGAGGTTTGATGAATGATCCAAATGGTTTAATTTGGTTCAAAGGTAAGTATTATTTTTTCCACCAATGGAATCGTTTTGATATGAATCATCATTACAAAGAGTGGGGGTTGTTTACTTCAACTAATATGATTGATTGGACCAATCAGGGTTCTGCTATTCTTCCGGATAGAAAATTGGATCGAAATGGTGTTTATTCAGGTAGCAGTATAGAACATAAAGGAGAGATGTATTTATTCTATACTGGAAACGTAAAAAAAAATGGGGAAAGAAAAAGCTATCAGTGCATTAGTACATCTAAAAATGGTCGGACTTTTATAAAAGAAGAAAGTGTAATTGAAACGCCCGCAGAGTTTACGGAACACCATCGAGATCCAAAAGTGTGGAGAGGTGGAAATAATTGGTGGATGGTTGTAGGTTCTCAAACGAAAGAGAGGAAAGGCGCGATTGCACTCTACTCTTCTTGTGACTTGTTGCATTGGAAATATGAGAATATTTTGTACGATCAACAGTTAGACAATATGTGTGAGTGCCCAGATTTATTTTCAATAAATGGTGAAACAGATATATTGCTTTGTTGTCCTCAAGTGAGACCAGAAAAAGATGATGATTTAACAGGTGTTTCCAGTTATGCAGCGTTTATATCTGGAAAATTTGATGAAAAAACAAAAAAATTTCTACCAAAAGGTTCTTTAGAATTACTGGACTATGGATTTGATTTCTATGCACCTCAATCTTTTTCAGATCATAAAGGGAGACGAATTTTGGTGGGATGGATGTCTCGAATGTCTGAGATAGAGGAGTATTTATGCCCTACTAAACAATATGGTTATTTGCATTGTTTGACTTTACCACGTGTTGTAACATGGGAAAATGGAAAAATTAAACAACTACCTATTGAAGAAGTTAAACAACAGAGAAAACGTAAACTGAAATTCACATCTTCTCAAGGTCGTTTTGAACTAGAAAGTGGACGATTTGAACTAGAGTTGAGTAGAAAAGATTGTACTAGTGATTTTCATTTGTTTTTGAGAGATTGCTCAGTAGAGATTCATTATTATGGTAAGAAAAACGAATTGTCTGTCACGCGGGTGAATTGGGTAGCCAATAAAAAGGAAACGAAAGTAAAACAGGTTCAAAGCCTGTCACAAATGAGTATTTTTAGTGATAACTCCTCTATCGAAATATTTGTGAATGATGGAGAATGCGTTTTTTCATTAAGATACTTTACTGGGGAAGAGAATTTAAGTGTGAAATATGCCGGATTACAGCAAGAAGGAGAATTACTTTATTTTGCATTTTAGGAGATGAGAAAATGGGGAATCAAGATTTAGCAAACAAGATTATTGAATTGATTGGTGGGAAAGAAAATATTCATTCAGTTGCTCACTGTGCAACAAGATTGCGAATTATTATAGTTGACAAAGACAAGATAAATATTGATAAAATTGAAAATTTGGATAAAGTAAAAGGGAGCTTTTTCAATTCTGGTCAGTTTCAAATTATCTTGGGAACTGGATTGGTAAACAAAGTCTATGACGAGGTCATGATATTATTGGGTGATAATATTCAGAGTCAGACTCCTATCAAAAAAGAAGGAAATCGCTTTCAACGTAGCGTTAGAATTTTTGGAGATGTTTTCGTTCCAATTATTCCGGTTCTGGTTGCTACTGGTTTATTTATGGGCTTAAGAGGTTTGCTTACACAAGAATCTGTTTTGGCATTGTTAGGTTTAACACCTGACAGTATTCCCAAAGAACTCTTATTTTTCACTCAGATCCTAACAGATACAGCTTTTGCCTTTTTACCAGCGTTAGTTTGTTGGTCAACGTTTAGGATCTTTGGAGGTAATCCAGTTTTAGGGATCGTACTAGGTTTAATGCTTGTAAACCCTGTTTTACCAAATGCTTATGAAGTAGGTCAACGGGCTGCAGACCCATTAGTGTTCTTTGGATTTATTAAGGTGGTAGGTTATCAAGGATCTGTTTTGCCCGCATTTATTACAGGAATTGTAGGAGCAAAAATTGAAAAATTCTTGAAAACAAAAATACCTGACTCCCTTGACCTTATTTTGACGCCATTTCTAACACTTCTTTTTAGTATTACATTAGCATTATTTTTTATTGGACCTATTTTCCACGAAGTTGAACTGCTTGTCTTATATGCTGTTCAATTTTTATTGGAGTTACCTTTTGGAATCGGTGGCTTGATTTATGGAAGTTTTGGACAATTATTAGGTATTTTTGGTATTCATCATATATTGAATTTCTTGGAAATTAACATGCTTTCACAAACAGGTTGGAATATGCTAAATCCAATTGGAACTTGTGGTAATATCGCTCAAGCTGGTGCAGTCCTAGCAGTAGGGATCAAAACTTTTTCTCCAAAAATGAAACAAATAGCTTATCCAGCATGTCTTTCTGCTACTTTAGGTATTACAGAGCCAGCAGTCTTTGGGGTGAACCTTAGGTTGGTGAAACCTTTCGTTATGTCAATGATTGGTGGGGGAGTGGGAGGATTCTTAGCGTCTATCTTACAATTAAAAGCTACTGGAATGGCATTAACAGGTATTCCAGGAACCTTATTATACTTGAATAATCAATTGCCCCTTTATATTCTTGTAAACGTTGTCGCTTTCTCTGTGTCATTTGTATTAACTTACTCAATTGGTTACAAACCAGTCGAGACTAAGAATCAAAAACAAGTAAACAAAATATCAAATTCATCAATTATGCCACAGGTCGTAAATGTTAAAGACGAGAAGCTTTATGCACCAGTTACAGGAAAGGTCATGGATTTAAGCGAAGTCAATGATCCCGTTTTTTCAAAAAAATTGATGGGCGATGGCTTTGCAGTCACACCTAGTGACGGGCAGATTGTTGCTCCGGTTGCTGGCACTGTTTCAATGGTGCAAGGACATGCAGTTGGTTTGAACCGCACGGATGGCTTGGACGTTCTGGTGCACTTGGGCATAGATACCGTTTCATTGAAAGGCGCACCATTTTCTACCAAGGTCAAAGTTGGTGACTTTGTCAACGGAGGTGACCCGATTGCGATGGTTGACTGGAAGAAGGTTACCGACGCTGGTTTAGCAACAACAACTATGGTTGTGATAACGAATACCAACGACAAACTTGATAGTTTGGATTTTCACACAGGTGAAGCGACTGATGGAGCCTGCATCGGTGTCGCTAAGGCAAAATAGAGATCGAGTGCAATTTTCATACAAATAGTATTACCTGCTACATTAATTATACGTGATCTTAGTAAATTAAAGAAAATTATTATAGCCTCCAATGGCACCGGTACCATCGGAGGACTCATTTATTTGTTGATTCTTCATCCGTCAAAATTTTTGTAAACTATGGGGAAGAAGTGATTACCTCAAGGATTTTTCACCGTCAAAGCAGTAGGGGAATTTTCACTTTACAGTGAATGGGAGTGTAACGTTTAAAGTAGTAAAGTGGGATTATTAACAGGGGAAAATTCAAGAAACGAGGTGTTATAATGGGAAGTTTATTTTCAATTGGTGAAGCTTTAATAGATTTTATTCCACTACAAAAAGGAAAAGCCTTAAAAGATGTACTATCTTTTGAGCGGGTTCCAGGCGGTGCTCCAGTAAATGTAGCTGCGACTGTTGCAAAATTTGGAGGAAATGCTGCCTTGATTACTAAATTAGGAAGAGATAGTTTTGGAGATTTTCTTTTAGAACAACTGGCACAGGCAGGTGTCAATACCGATAAGATTAAGAACAAATGAGGCGAAAACAGGTCTGGCTTTTGTGTCTTTACGTGAAAATGGTGAGCGTGATTTTTCGTTTTACCGTAATCCTTCTGCAGATTTAATGTTATCGGATACAGAAATAGAAGAAAATTGGTTCGACGAAGGAGACATATTACATTTTTGTTCTGTGGATTTAGTAGACAGCCCGATGAAACAAGCACATGTTAAAGCGATTCAATCAGCAAAGGCTCGTGGTGGAATTATTAGCTTTGATCCAAATGTGCGTTTACATCTGTGGAATAGTCGGCAGGAATGCAGATGTACTATTTTAGATTTTATACCAGTATCACATGTAGTAAAAATCTCTGATGAAGAACTGGAGTTTATTACTGGTATAGCAGATGAAAAGAAAGCAATCGAATCTTTGTTTACAGGGGATGTAAAGGTAGTTGTATTTACAAAAGGCTCACAAGGTGCAGAACTCTATATACAGAATAAAAAATATACATCTAGAGGATATCATGTTAAAGTAGAGGACACTACGGGTGCAGGAGATGCGTTTATAGGCGGATTTTTGTACCAACAGTTAAATAAGAATACAAATCAGCACAATTTAGTGGATGTTGTTAAAGAACACCATAAAGATATTCTTGCATTCGCAAATGCAAGCGGGGCGCTTACGACTACTGGAAAAGGGGCTATCTCTTCCGTTCCATCGAAAGAAGATATATTTTTGTTATTGGGGTAAAATCAAACTTTTAGTAGGTGGTAATTTTTCATTTTTAAAAAAGGGGAGAGCGCCTAATTCATTGATCCTTGGAATCAAGCTGAATAGATTAAGATGCTTCTGGTTCTTATAAAGTAACTGTGTATCCTAAACTTTCAAGTCTTCGTAGTGAATGCCGAACAATGGATTGCTGTCTCTGTTTATCAAAGTAGTCTTCACCTAAGTCTACATACATTTCTTTCCGTGTTAAGAGATAATAAGAGATACGTAACATGGTATGTGCGACCACTATTCCGGCTCGCTTATTGCCTTTTCGTGATGCTGTTCGTCGATACAGTGCTCCGAGATAGTTCTTCGAACCTTTTACTGAATGAGCTGCTTCAGTTAATGCTGATCTCAAATACTTATTTCCTTTTTTGGTTTTAGCTGATTTCCTTTTCCCGGCACTTTCGTTTTGTCCAGGAACCAAACCTGCCCATGAACACATATGGGCTGCACTTGGGAATTGTTTCTTAATATCAGTTCCGATTTCAGCTAAAATTTGCTCAGCCATCCTGGTGGCTATACCAGGAATAGAATCTAATCGTTCCACATCTTCTTGGTAGGTACGTACTCTTTTCGCTACTTCTTGATCGAGCATCTCAATCTCTTCAGTCATAAAGTCAATATGTCTTAAAATCGTTTTAACATTAGACGTTGATGGGATTGAATATAACCTTTAAGTGCGAGTTCCAGTTCATCTTTCTTTTTTTTCATTGAGCGACGTGCAAAGTTTGCTAGTTTTTCAGGATCCTCTTCGCCTTCGGCAATAGCGTCAAGCATATCTTGAGCTGAAACACCCAAAACGTCTGAAACAACTGAACCCAATTTAATGTTTGCTCCTTCTAATACCTTTTGGATTCGATTGATTTGTCTTGCACGTTCCTCAATGATACTCCGACGATATCGAACGAGTTCACGTAGTTCCCGTTGATTACGATCTGGAATGTAACTAGCTTTCAACAGTCCATGACGAAGAAGTTTTGCAATCCATTCTGCATCCTTAACATCTGTTTTACGTCCGGGGACT
>NZ_JBPXRO010000056.1:0-16548 GCF_051842875.1 Neobacillus sp. C211 | reverse complement strand
GCTTCTCAGCGCCGATGGTAGTTGGGACACGCGTCCCTGTGAGAGTAGGACGTTGCCAGGCACATCTAAGAACAACTCATTTTTGGGTTGTTTTTTTGTTTGTGGAGAAACTTGTTTAGTGTTAAAAGATTAGGGGTTTACCCTGCCCGTTAATGAGTAAAATGTCCATCGGAGGGGTTCCGAAGGACAAAACCCCACAAGTGAACAGGAAAAATGTCTATCGGAGGGGTTCCGAAGGACAAAAACCCACAAGTGGATAGGAAAAATGTCTATCGGAGGGGTTCCGAAGGACAAAACCCCACAAGTGGACAGGAAAAATGTCTATCGGGAGGGGTTCCGAAGGACAAAACCCAGATAAAAACACATAAAAGAGGATGTCCAAAAGCGGGCTTTATTTGACAACCTCTTTTTTTATATTAATTATACTATCCCATCAAATACTGATAAATCAAAAAGGGTCCTTTCTGCATGGTGATATCAAGAAAAGAACATATGAATGGATAATCCTGATTGGGCATCATTTTGGTCAACTCACTCCACCATTCCGTTTCATAGCGGGCGATCATACTTAAATTATAAAGCAATAAATAATGGACCAATAGTTCTGGGAAATTGAAATAGTTCTCTTTATTCAGAGGCAATGCAAAGGTTTCATTCTCAATATTATATTTAAGTGGAGAATTTCCAAAAAGAAAAGTCGTGTTCATCGAAAATGCCAGACCATCATTTGAAAATTCCACTCCTTTTTCAAACTTAGATGTCAAAAATTCCTTAAACCGATTTTCTGTCATATGAAAATGATCTAATACGGTTTCAGGTACAAAAAACTGTTTATGATCCGTTTGTAACTTAATAAATGTCCTTTTCCCTTCAAGTAAAAAGAATAAATCATCCAGTTCTGGTATAAGCTGTAGTAATTCCTCCATAATGACTTTCTCCCCTTCCAATTGTTTCATGTGAAACAATTTTTCAGAGATGAAGGGGAAAAGTCCATTTTTTTGAAATTTAACTTCGTCTTGAAAGAAATGATAATTCTGCTTCTTCCTTTTCCTTGTCGAAACTCCGTGTGCTAAAACCGCTGTTGTTTCTGGATAAGCAGGATCAATGGTTAATATACATGCCTTAATTAAATGGACGAGACCATAAAAAAGTAAAATTGGTTTTATAATAAGAGGAGAGCTTTCTGCTTGTTGATAATAAATTTGTCCGTGTTCAAGATAATAAAGAAAGGCATAACAATTTTCATAGCTTTTTTGTTCAGGGTTCTCGATCTGACGCTTTTGGTAACAACCTTTTAAAAAGCGTTGGCAGTATTCTGCCGAAAAGAAGCAAGAGTAGCTTTTCCAATCTTTATATTCAATACCCAAGACTATATCACCTTTTTCAGAAGAATCAGACTAATACTTATTCCTTGACAGTATTTTATCCAATTGATAACCTACAAATAATATTTTTTTCCTGGGGGCCATAAAAATGTGGGAAAGTAAATTTTCAAAAGAAGGTTTAACGTTTGATGATGTATTATTAATTCCTGGTAAATCTGAGGTATTGCCAAGAGATGTAAACATGCAAGTGGAATTATCACCAAGTGTAAAGTTGAACATTCCAATCATAAGTGCTGGGATGGATACAGTAACAGAATCAGAAATGGCTATATCAATGGCTCGCCAAGGCGGTTTAGGGATCATCCATAAAAATATGACCATTGATCAGCAAGCGGAGCAGGTTGAAAAGGTAAAGAGATCGGAAAGCGGGGTTATTACTGATCCATTTTTCCTAACACCAGAGCACCAAGTGTTTGACGCAGAGCATTTAATGGGAAAATATCGTATTTCCGGAGTACCAATCGTAAATAACTTTGAAGAACAAAAGCTTATCGGTATTATCACCAATAGGGATCTTCGTTTTATTCAAGACCAAGATTATTCATTTAAAATTTCTGACGTAATGACCAAAGAGAAACTTGTCACAGCCCCAGTCGGAACGACGTTAAAAGAGGCAGAGAAGATTCTGCAGCGCTACAAAATTGAAAAACTTCCGCTTGTAAATGAGCAGGGTGTTTTAAAAGGGCTAATAACAATTAAAGATATCGAAAAGGTTATTGAATTTCCAAACTCCGCTAAGGATAGCCAAGGCCGTTTATTAGCCGGAGCTGCGGTCGGTGTAACAAGCGACACAATGAAACGTGTGGATATGCTGGTAAAAGCGAATGTCGATGTGATTGTCCTCGATACAGCCCATGGACATTCAAAAGGTGTCCTCGATATGGTAAAGGAAATCAGAACTGCGTATCCTGACCTCACCATTATTGCTGGAAACGTGGCAACAGCTGAAGGAACCAAAGCCTTAATTGAGGCAGGAGCAGATGTGGTAAAAGTAGGAATTGGACCTGGTTCTATTTGTACGACAAGGGTTGTAGCAGGTGTTGGTGTCCCACAAATTACCGCTGTTTATGATTGTGCATCAGAAGCGCTCAAGCATGGTAAAACGATTATTGCTGATGGCGGCATCAAATACTCTGGTGACATCGTGAAAGCCCTGGCAGCTGGTGGACATGCTGTTATGCTTGGCAGTCTATTGGCTGGGGTAACAGAGAGTCCAGGTGAGACAGAGATCTTCCAAGGACGACGTTTTAAGGTATATCGTGGCATGGGTTCAGTTGCAGCGATGGAAAAAGGATCTAAAGACCGCTATTTCCAAGAAGATAATAAAAAGTTCGTTCCAGAAGGAATTGAAGGACGGATTCCATATAAAGGGCCGTTAGCAGAAACCATTTATCAGCTGATCGGCGGCCTCAGGTCAGGAATGGGCTATTGTGGAACTAAAGACCTTGAGGAATTAAGGATGAAGGCACAATTTATTAAAATGACCGGTGCGGGTCTTAGAGAGAGTCATCCACATGATGTCCAAATCACAAAAGAGGCTCCAAATTACTCGCTATAATCATTAAAACAGAGAAGCGTGACTTCTCTGTTTTTTTTATGTAAAAAGGCCTAGGAATGTGTGTGAAACTTTCAAAAATAGCCATAAGATGGTTCATAGCTCCGTCTATGATTTGCCATAGAGTTATGTTAAAATAACCAAAGTGTATAAATTCTTGGAGGGCGTTAAAGTGAACAAACATTTTTATAGGAAATGTATTGCCAGTGCTATGGCAATGATTATGTTTTTTGGACTATTTGCTGGTGTTGATATAGCGAAGGCAGACGCAGCATTAAATGTGAATGCAGATGGAGCTATTTTGGTTGATGGAGAAACGGGCAAGATTTTATATGAAAAGAATGCTGACAGTCCATTAGGAATTGCCAGTATGACGAAAATGATGACTGAGTATCTTTTACTCGATGCTGTAAAACATGGAAAGGTGAAATGGGATCAGGAATATACAGTAAGTGATCTTGTTTATAAAATCTCACAACCGACTGGTTTATCTAATGTCCCATTACGCCTTGGTGAAAAATATAATGTTCGAGAATTATATGAAGCAATGGCTATTTATTCTGCAAATGGAACAACCATTGCTCTAGCAGAAGTCATTGGCGGTACGGAAACCAATTTTGTGAAAATGATGAATGACAAGGCAAAAAAATTAGGATTGAAAAATAGTAAATTTGTAAACTCCACCGGTTTGAATAATAAAGATTATAACGGTGACCAACCAGAAGGAGCAGGAGCAGATGAAGAAAACGTTATGTCCCCTCATGACGTGGCGACATTAGCTTTTCATCTCATAAATGATTATCCAGATGTTCTAAAAACGGCTAGTACGCCTAAAAAGGTATTCCGAGAAGGAACAGAAGATAGAATAGAAATGCAAAACTGGAACTGGATGCTGCCATCATTGGTTTATGGTTATCAAGGCATGGATGGACTAAAAACAGGTACCACTGATTTTGCAGGCTACTGTTTTACAGGGACAGCAAGCCGTGATGGTAAACGATTTATAACTGTTGTTCAAAATGCTAAGGATATTAGCGGCAAAAACGATGGGTATAAGGCACGCTTTGGTGAAACGAAAAAAATGCTGGATTATGCTTTCAGCAATTATACGAAGGAAAAGCTTGTTCCTAAACATTATCAAGTAAAAGATCAGAAAACCGTTCCTGTTGTTAAAGGAAAAGAGGATCAAGTAAAAATCTATACGAAATCAGCTTTAAATATGATGATTCAGAATGGCGGGAAAAAAGATTATAAACCAGTCCTTGTACTAGATAAAAAGAAACTGAATAAAAACGGTGAGCTAACTGCACCAATTAAAAAAGGTGAAACGGTTGGTTACGTAACAGTTGCACCAAAAAATGGAGGAAAAGTTAAGTTCTTAACAGCAGCAGGTCAACAAAAGGCCAAGGTTGATGTGATTGCTGCAAATGATGTAGAAAAGTCAAACTGGTTTGTGTTAATGATGAGAGGCATCGGTAGTTTTTTTGGTGATGTCTGGCATGGGATTTCTTCTGCTGTTAAAGGATGGTTTTAATTTA
This sequence comes from Neobacillus sp. C211, assembly GCF_051842875.1. Taxonomy (NCBI): domain Bacteria; kingdom Bacillati; phylum Bacillota; class Bacilli; order Caryophanales; family Bacillaceae; genus Neobacillus; species Neobacillus sp. C211. Next base: position 12,070 of record NZ_JBPXRO010000056.1, on the reverse strand, counting down.
ATTTAAACAGTAGAACCTCTAGGTGGTAATAATAGGATGTACGCGAAAAGGATTCTTGTCTTGACAGGAATCCTTTTTTGTTGCTTTAATGTTTTTATGGGGTTAAAATAATTCCGACTAAATTAATAAAGATTTCTGAAACTATGAGAAAATTTTTCTTAATATTAAAAGAAATAATTAGGGGGATTTAGAAATGATAACAGGTACTGATCTCGTAAAACGTGGTATGGCTGAAATGCAAAAGGGCGGCGTCATCATGGATGTTGTTAATGCAGAGCAGGCGAAAATTGCTGAAGAAGCAGGAGCAGTAGCAGTAATGGCTTTAGAGCGTGTTCCTTCAGATATCCGTGCAGCTGGCGGTGTAGCAAGAATGGCAGACCCTAGAATCATTGAAGCAGTTATGGGTGCTGTGACGATCCCTGTAATGGCTAAAGGAAGAATTGGACATATTGTAGAAGCGCGCATTCTTGAAGCAATGGGTGTTGACTATATCGATGAGAGTGAAGTTTTAACACCTGCTGATGAAGAATACCATTTAAATAAAAGAGATTATACTGTACCGTTTGTATGCGGCTGTCGTGACCTTGGTGAGGCTGCCCGCAGGATTGGTGAAGGAGCATCTATGCTTCGTACAAAAGGCGAACCAGGAACAGGTAATATTGTTGAAGCAGTCCGCCATATCCGTAAGGTAAATGCTCAAGTCCGTAAAGTTGTTGCTATGAATGAGGACGAGCTTATGACAGAAGCAAAGCTATTAGGTGCACCATATGAAATCCTCTTAGAAATTAAACGCATTGGCAAGCTGCCAGTTGTTAACTTTGCTGCTGGCGGTGTGGCAACACCTGCAGATGCAGCGTTAATGATGCAATTAGGAGCGGACGGTGTATTTGTTGGTTCTGGTATCTTTAAATCAGAAAACCCAGCGAAATTTGCTAGAGCGATTGTTGAAGCAACTACACATTATCAAGACTATAAATTAATTGCTGAACTTTCAAAGGATCTTGGAACACCTATGAAAGGGATCGAAATTTCATCACTAGCACCTGAAGCACGCATGCAGGAGCGTGGATGGTAATTAGAAAAGCGGAAGGCGCCTTTTTATCGGCGACAAGCATAAGACGAGCCGGCATGAAGGTTGCTTTTTAACCTTCTTGACGGATTGGCTTATGACCTCGAGCCGATGGCGCCTGGAGCTAGACAGTTATCGAAGTTCAAAACGCATAAAGGGGTATTTTTATGATTAGAATCGGCGTTCTTGCTCTACAAGGGGCGGTCCGTGAACATATGAGCTCAATAGAAGCATGTGGTGTAGAGGCCGTCGCAATCAAAAGAAAAGAAGAACTACAAGAAGTGGATGGCCTCATTCTTCCTGGCGGAGAAAGTACAGCAATGCGACGTTTAATTGACAAATATGATTTTATGGATGCCCTTAAAGAATTTGCTCAAGAAGGGAAACCTATGTTCGGAACCTGTGCGGGGCTCATTTTATTAGCCAAAGATCTTGTTGGCTATAACGAGTCACACATCGGTGTAATGGACATTAAGGTGGAACGTAACTCGTTTGGACGCCAAGTTGACAGCTTTGAGGCGGACCTTACGATTAAAGACGTCGCTGAAAGCTTCCCAGCAGTATTTATTCGTGCACCGCACATCGTTGAGGCGGGAGAGAATGTTGAAATTCTGTCCAAGCATAATGACCGCATCGTGGCCGCACGGGAAGGACAATTTCTAGGCTGTTCCTTCCATCCTGAGTTGACGGATAATCATGGTCTTACGGCGTACTTCGTCGAGATGGTGAAGGAAGCTAAGGCTAAACATCTGGTATAATTGGGTTGCATTTGGTTTATAATTATAGTAATTTAAAATTACAAAATCTAAATAAAGATTAAAGCAATGAGAGGAACTAGTAACAGGAGATTCATTCTCTAGAGAGCCGGTGGTTGGTGTGAACCGGTGGATGAAGCTTGTGAATCCCTCCTCGAGCAAGGTGCGGAACACCTCCTCATGAGGTCAGTAAGTACTTTCGGTAGAAACCGTTAACGTTTTTTCGAGGTGGACAGTTTTTTCTGTCAACCAGGGTGGTATCGCGAGTAACTCTCGTCCCTGTATTAGGGGCGGGAGTTTTTTTATTTTTAAGCGGATGCTCCCGTGAAGCAAGTCTAATCTAAAATATTTTTAAAAAAGGAGCGCTGTTATTATGCTAGATATTAAAGTGCTAAGAGCTGATTTTGAAGATGTAAAAGCAAAACTTCAAAAGCGTGGAGAAGATTTATCTGCTCTCGACCAATTTGAAGAACTCGACCAAAGAAGACGGGAATTGATTGTGGAAACAGAAAAGTTAAAAAGCCGTCGAAATGAGGTTTCTCAGCAGGTTGCTTCTTTAAAGCGTGAAAAGCAGGATGCCGATCACTTAATTAAAGAAATGCGTGAGGTTGGTGACCAGATCAAAACGTTTGATGATGAATTACGAGTGGTTGAAGAGTCATTAGAGCTTTTGATGTTGAGCATTCCAAATATCCCGCATGAAAGTGTTCCAGTTGGTGAAACCGAGGATGATAATATTGAAATTAGACAGTGGGGCAAGGTGCGTGAGTTTGAGTTTGAAGTCAAGCCTCACTGGGATGTTGCTGATCAACTAGGTATTCTGGATTTTGAACGAGCTGGTAAAGTAACTGGAAGCCGTTTTGTCTTTTATAAAGGGTTAGGAGCTCGTTTAGAACGTGCATTAATGAGCTTCATGCTAGACCTCCATGTTGATGAGCATGGTTATACAGAGATATTACCGCCATATTTAGTCAACCGGGCAAGCATGACGGGTACTGGCCAGCTTCCTAAATTCGAAGAAGATGCGTTTTTGATTGAAAATGAAGATTACTTCTTGATTCCAACAGCAGAGGTACCTGTCACCAATTTTCATCGAGATGAGATTTTAAGCGGTGAAGACCTGCCAATCCGCTTCGCCGCATACAGTGCGTGTTTCCGCTCTGAGGCTGGCTCTGCGGGCCGTGATACACGAGGTTTGATTCGTCAGCATCAATTTAACAAAGTTGAACTTGTAAAGTTTGTTAAGCCTGAAGATTCTTATCAGGAACTGGAAAAGCTGACAAATGACGCTGAACGGGTATTACAATTACTTGAACTGCCATACCGTGTGTTAAGCATGTGTACAGCTGACCTTGGCTTTACCGCAGCAAAAAAATATGACATTGAAGTTTGGATTCCAAGCTATGGAACTTACCGAGAAATTTCTTCTTGCAGTAATTTTGAGGCCTTCCAGGCAAGACGGGCAAACATTCGCTTCCGTCGTGAACCAAAGGCTAAACCAGAGCATGTACACACCTTAAATGGTTCTGGCCTCGCGATTGGCCGCACGGTGGCTGCCATTTTAGAAAATTACCAGCAAGCCGATGGCAGTGTCGTGATTCCTACGGTTTTACGTCCATATATGGGCAACCGCGAAGTCATTAAGCCAATGTGAAATTAAAGCTGTGTTAAAGCTAAATGTTGATTTTACACACTCTGTTGATTGGAGTGGAATGTGCGAGACTCCTGCGGGAGCACGGGACAGGGGAGACCCCACAGGCGCGAAGCGCCGAGGAGGCTCCCCGGAACGCCCGCGAACCGCACGCACATAGAACGGAAATCAACAGACAAGTTTAACAAAGCTAAAATTACAAAAACTGGACAGATCAAAAATTTGTCCAGTTTTTTTATTTAGTATGTTGACATAGTAAAAACAATATGGTAAATTAGTTTTTGTTGATACGGAGGAATACCCAAGTTTGGCTGAAGGGATCGGTCTTGAAAACCGACAGGCGGGTCATACCGCGCGGGGGTTCGAATCCCTCTTCCTCCTCCATTAAAATTTTAAATCGCGCATAAAAACTGGAGATAATGGTTCGTTACAGTACATGTAACGGATTTTTTTTATGCTCTAAAAAATAAAGGACATAAAAAAACACATACTGGATTACCCAATATGTGCTGTTCTCATATTTAATATTTTTTGTAGTTTATCTTCAACCGCACGGCAGACCTTAGTGGCATCTTCTTCATTTTTTACGACGTCTGTCGTATCCATATCAATCACTAATACGTCACTTGCTGCATACTGATTCATGACCCACTCATCATAACCCTTCCAAACCTCGAAGTAGTATTCCTTCAGCTCAGGGTTTATTTCAAAGCTTCGACCGCGCGCCATAATCCGATCAATTACCGTATCGAACGAACCTTTAAGGTAAACCATTAAATCTGGCGCTTTCCTTGGAAGTTCATTTAGTTCTTCAAGCATATTTTCAACTAAGTCTTCGTAAATTTTAAATTCCAAATCTGATATTCTGCCTAATGATTTATTTACATAAGCAAAATACCAATCTTCATATATGGAACGGTCCTGAATGGTGTAAACAGGCTCTCTCCAACTGACGCACTCCTTAACCGTTTTAAAGCGTTTATTTAAGAAGAATAATTGAAGAAGGAAAGGAATCCTTCTTGCATCTAGCTCTTCAGGTGTCAGTTCGTAATAGAGCGGTAGAATCGGATTGTCATCCACCGATTCATAAAACACTTTACTATCTATTCCTCTATTTTGAAAGTGTGCATTCAATGTGTCTGCAACACTTGTTTTTCCAAGACCTATCATACCACCAATTACGATACTCACTAACATTCCCCTGTTCTATAGTGTTTTAGTCCAGCTGCTTTTTTTTAATGCTAATGATAATTGACCAATAATATGGTTTAAATCATGTTCATTTTTTACAAAATCCAATTCATCTCCACTGAAACGAAGAACTGGTATTTCAGGATGTTCTTTTTCAAAGATCATCATTGTTTCTTCATAATCAAGCGATAACTGCTCTAAATATAAGGGGCTGATATTTTTTTCGACTTCACGCCCTCTTACTTTGATGCGTTTTAACAGCGTGTCTAGGCTTGCATTCAGATAAATAATCACGTTAGGCTTCGGCATATCCTCGGTAAGGATTTGATAAATTTTATAGTATTTTTGATACTCGTTCCTGCTTAATGAACGCTTAGCAAAAATTAAATTCTTGAAGATATGATAATCCGCTACGACGGATTGCTTTTGGCTTAAGAAATGGGTATTGATATCCCCTAATTGCTTAAAGCGATTGCAGAGGAAAAACATTTCCGTTTGAAAACTCCACTCCTCAATATTTTCATAGAATTTCCCTAGAAATGGATTTTCATCAACAATCTCTTTTAGTAATGCAAATTCGAATTGCGCTGAAATGGCTTTAGCGAGAGATGTTTTGCCAACACCTATCGGCCCTTCAACGGTAATAAAAGGTGTATCCCCCATTGCAAGTCCTCCTTCTCCAACTGCCTACACTCTATATTTCACCAGATAAACTGGTTATTTAGTACCGTAAAACAGGCAAAGACTATTTTATCATAATCTCACTCAGGAAGGGATAAGGAATATTTAGAAGTAACCCGTTTTATGTCGAATATATGAAAAAACTGCCGAATAGGGGCAGTTTTTGGAAAAAAATTATTGTTCTAATCCATGTTTTCTTACCACTACTTCATTTTCAAGCATATCCCACATACCTTTATCTTCCATTCCTAATCTCCAAAGTGCTAAACCCCGTATTCCAAGACGATTTGCAAGTTCGGCCTTTGCTTTTATACTTGCTCGATTTTCAAACCATACCTCATGTTTAACCCCTTTTTCATCTGTATAGGCAAACATTGGGGTTTTTGTTTCTTCATCAAATATAATCTCTTTCTTATATTTGGCAGCGAGAGCCATTGCTCGATCAAATGATGCATAAGCTGCACGACCTGTTTGGAGATTAAAATCAAAGCCAAATACTGAAACAGCAGCAACTATTTTTCCTTTAGGCATAACAGACATAGCATAACGAAGCACTTTTTCCATTCGTCCAATTGATACTACGGGACCTGGTCCGCTTCCAGGCCAACCATGCTCATTATAAAGCATAACGACAAATTGATCGGTTGGCTGATGTAGATTTGGATAATCAAATGGTTTTGCAAAAACACTCGGGTCCGTTGGTCCTGTTTTAGATGGTACAGCCGTCGAGAAGAAATATCCTCTTGCATCAAAAACGCGCCCAATTACTCGATATAACTGAGTTAAACGATTTCGATCTTCTTCCAGTACATCCTCAATATCGATATCAACACCGTCTAATCCGTATCTTTCAACTAATCTAACTAAATTTAGAGCAAATGCATTCATATTCTGTTCAGAGGAAACCAGCACATGAATAACCTGCTTTGCCAGTTCTACGCCTTCTTCATATAAAAGGTTGTGCACAGTCGCTAACATTTTTACATTATTACGATGACCGATTCGTACGAGCTCTCGTACTTGTTCATCCGGAAATTCTCCAAACTTACCAATCGTTGTCGGATTGTCTTTATTTATTCTGAATAAGAATAATCCATTTTGTGAAATATTTTCTATGTTTGTCACAAAGGATTGATAAGAACTAGGTAATGTAGGTCCCTCTGATAATGTATAATATCCTAAAATTTGAATAATAGGATCAGATCCATCATATGCTCTTAAGGTAGAAACAGTCTTAGAAATCCACCCTGGATTACCATTGAATAATGCAACTTTATACCAATCTCCTTGAACACCAATTAGAGGTAATCTTGCACCACGATCCATTTGGGCAATTACGCTAAAATTAGCACCTGGCCGTTGCCGGACGTTCGCACTATCTACATTGACAATCACTTCCGAGTATACCGGTATCCTAATTTTTTGACCCACATTTAGACTCATGCTTTGTAAATTATTTAAGGCAACGATACTCTCAACAGTGGTATTATATCTACCAGCAATCTGATATAAGGTATCACCTGACTTAATGACGTATTCAGTTTGTCTCTCATCAATTTCAGATACTTTCATTCTTTGATTAACATAAATAATATTCGATCGTAATTGATTCATTCTTTTTAATTCATCAATCGAAACACCAAATTTCGTTGCAATTGTGTACAAGCTGTCACCTGGTTGAACAATATAAATATTCCTTTCAACATTAACTGGTAACACCAATTGCTGACCAATATAAATATTAGTAGAAGTTAGTTGATTTTCATATCTAATACGTTCAGCATTTGTTTCAAATTTCTGGGCAATTGTATACAACGAATCTCCAGGCTGTACTATATAATTAATTTGCCGATAATACATTCGTATATCATCTCCTCACCTACGCATCTATATTTATATATGCACGGGCAAAGATTTATTGACTGATATTTTTAGGTGCAATCATTATATGCTAATGTATATATATAATCCTAATAATTTAAAAAGAACCATTGATAAACCAAAGGTCAATCTAATTAGCTTGGGAATAATGATATAATGGAAGATAAGATGGGATGTTTTTATTTTTATTTTTAGGCGGTTTTAATATGGTTGAAATTCATTCTGATGAATACTACATAAAAGAAGCGATTAAGGAAGCTGGTAAAGCAGAAGCTTTAGCTGAGGTACCTATTGGGGCAGTTATTGTTGTCGATGGGAAAATTATTTCCCGCGCACACAATTTGCGGGAAACTCAGCAAAGTGCCGTTGCTCATGCTGAATTATTGGCGATTGAAGAAGCTTGCAGGGGTACGGGATCCTGGCGGCTGGAGAATGCAACGTTATATGTTACGCTTGAGCCTTGCCCAATGTGCGCAGGGGCAATCATGTTATCAAGAGTCAAACGAGTCGTTTATGGTGCAGCTGACCCTAAGGGCGGCTGTGCGGGTACACTCATGAACCTCTTGGAGGATGAGCGCTTCAACCATCAGAGTGAGGTTATCAGCGGTGTATTAGAGAAAGAGTGCGGGCAAATACTCTCCGACTTTTTCCGAAAAATAAGAGAGCGGAAAAAGCTCGAGAAAAAAGTGCAAAAGGATGAACTTACAAAAACTGACAGTGAATAGTGATTGCTTTTTTACGAGAATATTTGTATACTAAGAAAGCGTCATAGAGACGCACTAAACTTTGGTATCAACTTTGCCGTGCTAGGTGGGGAGGTAGCGGTGCCCTGTACCCGCAATCCGCTCTAGCGGGACTGAATTCCTTCCCGAGGCTAACGACCTGTAGGGTCTGCCTTAAGTAAGTGGTGTTGACGCCCGGGTCCTGCGCAATGGGAATCCATGAACCATGTCAGGTCCGGAAGGAAGCAGCATTAAGTGGACGCTCCCATGTGCCGCAGGGTTGCCTGGGCCGAGCTAACTGCTTAAGTAACGCTTATGGGCGTTAGTCGACGGAAGGTGCACGGCTGTTATATTACATAAATTAACTCATCTCAGAATTGGGATGAGTTTTTTTGTACATTCAACTAGATTCATTTTGTAAAAACCAAAATGGTTAAGGTATAATAAGAAAAGTAGAAAGATGAAAAATTTGAAGGGGGCGATTGTCAATTGGCTTATCAGGCTTTATACCGTGTTTGGCGGCCTCAAACATTTATTGATGTAGTAGGACAAGAACATGTAACCAAGACATTGCAAAACGCCCTGCTTCAACAAAAGATCTCTCATGCATATCTTTTTTCAGGACCGAGAGGAACAGGGAAAACAAGTGCGGCTAAAATATTAGCAAAGGCGATTAATTGTGAACGTTCGCCGGTTTCAGAGCCATGTAATGAGTGTGCTGCCTGTCTCGGAATCACCAATGGGACAATATCGGATGTGCTGGAATTTGACGCTGCTTCGAACTCACGGGTGGAGGAAATGCGTGATGTTCTTGATAAGGTCAAATTTGCACCTACTTCGGTTAATTATAAGGTCTATATTATTGATGAAGTCCATATGCTATCCATTAGCGCATTCAATGCATTGTTAAAAACATTAGAAGAACCGCCAAAGCATGTGATCTTTATTTTAGCAACGACAGAACCTCATAAAATCCCCTTAACTATTATTTCAAGATGTCAGCGCTTTGACTTTAGAAGAATTACAGCTGGAGCAATCGTCAAACGGATGAAATTAATCGTTGAGGAAACTGGAGTCAATTGTGATGAGCGAGCCCTGCAATTGATTGCCCGGGCAGCAGATGGCGGGATGCGTGATGCGCTCAGTTTATTAGATCAGGCCATATCGTATAGCCAGGACCAGGTATCAATTGAGGATGCCTTAACGGTAACCGGATCGGTATCGCAGGGATTTTTGAATAAGCTTGCCTTAGCATTCAGGGAAAAAGATGTTGCAAGCGGGTTAGAAGCACTGGATGAACTTTTATTTCATGGAAAAGACCCAATGCGCTTTATTGAGGATTTAATTTTATTTTATCGTGATATGCTGCTTTATAAAACAGCACCAAACCTTGAAGAATCCCTTGAACGAGTGATGCTTGATGATGATTTTCGAATCATGGCTGAAACCATCTCAATGGAGCAGATTTATCAGCTCATCGATCTCTTGAATAAAACTCAACAAGAAATGCGCTGGACCAACCATCCAAGAATTTTCCTTGAAGTAGCGATCGTTAAGTTATGTCAAATGGAAGTTAAACACACAGAGCAAGCAAATCCAGCACAAATTGAACAATTAATAACAAGAATCGGCCAGCTTGAGACAGAACTGCAGCATTTAAAGGAAACTGGTGTGGCGGCAGTGCCGCAAGATACCGCAACACAAGCGCAGAAGTCTGCGCCAAGATCTTCTAAAAAGACATTTCAACCTGCAGTTGGAAAAATCAATGAAGTATTAAAGCAGGCAACGAAAAGCGATCTAAATGTCATCAAAGCCAATTGGGGCGAATTGCGGGCAAGTCTTTTAAAATCACAAGCCGCCCTGTTAAACGATGCAGAGCCGATTGCAGCGTCCTCAACTGCTTTTATTATAAAATTCAAGCATGAGATGATTTGTCAAATGGCAATGAATCGTGCGGATTTTCTTGATGCTGTAATCGCCGCATTATATAAATTAACCGGCAAAAGATTCATCCTTTTGGGTGTTCCTGAAGACCAGTGGCTGCCAATTCGCGAAAACTTTTTGAATAGTCATGATGGTGCTGAAGGAGAAACCAGCGAAGCACCTAAGGAAGAAGAACCACATATTGCCGAGGCGAAAAAAATATTTGGCGAAGAATTTGTGGAAATTATTGATTAATAACTAACTAATTGGCTGTGTTAAGCTAATTGTTGATTTTGCACACTCTGTTGATTGGAGCGGAAGACGCGAGACTCCTGCGGGAGTACGGGGCTGGGGGAGACCTCACAGGCGAGTATCGCCGAGGAGGCTCCCCGGACCGCCCGCGGAAAGCGAAGCGCTTGGAGTGGAAATCAACAGACCTGTTTAACACAGCTAAATAATTAAATGGAGGTAGATGGTAATGATGCGTGGTGGCGGAATGGGAAATATGCAAAATATGATGAAACAAATGCAAAAGATGCAAAAGGAAATGGCGAAAGCACAAGAAGAATTAGGTGAAAAGAAGATTGAAGGATCTGCTGGCGGCGGAATGGTCACAGTAGTGGTAACCGGTCATAAGGAAGTTGTCGATGTAATTATCAAACCTGAGGCAGTCGATCCGGATGATATCGAAATGCTTCAAGACCTTGTTTTAGCTGCAACAAATGATGCTCTTAAAAAGGTAGAAGAGTTAACAAACAGTACGATGGGGCAATTTACAAAAGGAATGAACCTTCCTTTTTAGGAGTGGAATAGCAAAAGATGCATTATCCTGAACCAATATCTAAGCTGATTGACAGCTTTATGAAGCTGCCAGGTATCGGCCCAAAAACGGCCGGTCGTCTGGCTTTTTTTGTCCTAAGTATGAAAGAGGATACGGTGCTTGATTTTGCAAAAGCACTAGTGAATGCCAAACGAAATCTAACCTATTGTTCTGTCTGTGGTCATATCACGGATCAGGATCCATGTTATATTTGTGAGGACCAACGCCGGGATAGAAGTATCATTTGTGTCGTCCAAGATCCTAAAGATGTGATAGCGATGGAAAAAATGAAGGAATTCAACGGTTTGTACCATGTTCTGCATGGGGCGATTTCCCCGATGGATGGGATAGGTCCTGAGGATATCAATATCCCTGACCTCTTAAAACGTCTTCAGGATGAAACAGTTACTGAAGTGATCCTAGCGACTAACCCTAATATCGAAGGGGAAGCAACCGCGATGTACATTTCACGTTTGTTAAGGCCATCAGGGATTAAAACGACAAGAATTGCGCATGGGCTTCCTGTTGGCGGGGACCTTGAATATGCGGATGAGGTAACCTTATCGAAAGCGATTGAAGGCCGGAGAGAATTTTAAAAAGACGCGGAGGAATCAGTCATGTTTTTTCAGCGTAAAGGTCGGTTGCGTAAGGAGTATAATGAAAAGTTCTTAATGCAGTTGAATCGATATAAAGAACATTGGCAGCAAGAAAAGCTGCTGTTGGAAAAAAGTTTTGATCCTTCCGAAGAAGTGATTTGCCAAACAAAAATTGCTGAGGCAAAATATATCTTTCTATTAAGAGAAGCAAAGCAGCGGAATGTTACCTTAATGAAATAAAAACTAAGCTATTTCTTTTTTTAGGTCTATCTTTATCAACTTGTACATAAGTTGAAACAAAGTGACTTAAGAAGGGGGATAGCTTTTTTGGAACCAATTATCGTAATATCCATCCTCGGAGGGCTCATACTTATCCTTTTATTTACGGGTGCTCCTTTCAAGCCCGCTCGATTGGTTGGACAGGCTGCTATTAAATTAGTCATTGGAGCGCTATTTTTATTCTTCTTAAATGCTGCGGGTAACCGCTATGGAATTCATGTGCCGATTAATTTTGCTACATCGGCTATTTCAGGATTTTTAGGAATCCCGGGTCTAATCGCTTTAGCTGCTATTCAACATTGGGTACTCTAGTCCTAAAACCGCTGAAAAAAAGCGGTTTTTCTTTTTGAAAAACAAATTTATAAAAAAGTATTGACCAATCCTTTAATATGCTGTAATATATGAAAAGTCGTCACAGAGACGATGAAATGCAAATGAAAAAAGTTGTTGACTTCTGGTTGATAACTTGATAAGATAATAAAGTCGCTTTTAGGCGACAGAG
>NZ_JBPXRO010000055.1:0-17661 GCF_051842875.1 Neobacillus sp. C211 | reverse complement strand
GAAATAAAAAATTGCCGAGAAAAATACCCTTTCTCGACAATCTGGCAGCCAAATGGCTGTTTTTTTATTTTTAGTTATTTAATTTATTTGATTTCAATATGATTAATAATAAAGTTTGTTTATGTATACCAAAGGTATAAATATTAAAAAAATTTTAGTTATCCTAATTTATTGAATAATCACTTATTTTATCCTATGCAGTGTTAATTTAATTAATTGTAACTTGTATATTCAAAAAATCAAATATACAAATACTAAAGGATTGAATACTAATGAAAAAAAACGAGCTTAGAGGAAATTTAATTGAAGTCGTGACTAATATTAAAGAAGACAAAAAATTAGTTAACAAAATTAAAAAGGGTTTGAAGGAATACAAAATTTTACCGGGTAAAGTACAAAGTTATTTTAATAACCCCGATATATTATGGGAGGTAGATATCGAATCGGTCTACCTTTTTCTTGAACAAATTTATTCAGCTACCGGAAATCCAAAAATAAAACCATCAATATACTTTTCACCTAGAGAAATAAAAGAAATTAGGACAAATTTTGTTGGGTATCACACGAATAGTATAGTGTTCCCCTATACCTTTAGAAATGTACTTAAGGGAAAGGAAGATGACTTTATTCTTTATATCAAGGCAAGTGAGATCAAGCGCCTTTTTGAAAATGGATTACTACAGTATAATCCAGAAACTCAACGTGAAATGAGACAATCGAAAGGTAAGGACTCGAACGAAATTATCGAAACTCCTAAAATTATTGAGAAAAGCATAATCGAAATGGAGGAGCTATTAAATAAAGGTGAAATGATTAGCACCATTATTACGTTAAACGCACGGTTAGGCAGTACGGATGATGAATCTGGAGAAGAATTACAATATGCAGAAGATTCGATGACATTAACTGTTACAAAGGGAACATTATTAGATGTACTAGATGGATTTCACCGCATAAACGCCATAGTCAGAGCGATAAGAAAAGATCCTTCTTTAGAAGCTATGTTCAAATTAAATATTTTACATTTGGGAAAATCTATGGCTCAACAGTACTTTAAACAATTAAATACAACTAACCCCGTTGGGAAAGGACAGTTAAAAAAATTGGGTGAATCCAGGCAGGCAGATTTTATTGCTAAACAAGTGCAATACAATAGTGAATTAAAAAATAAAGTGGCAGCTTCAGATAGTATTGCGCCTTATTCAAATTTTTTAGTTACATTTAAAACACTTTCTGATGCAATTGATGAAGTTTTTAAAGTTGAAGATAAACGTACTGCAATACACACTGCTAATTATTTAATCGAATTTATCAATGAATTATTTTTCGCTTTCCCAAATGAATTTCTAGATGAAGTCGCGGTTGTTAGGAAAAATAGTTTAATCAATACGAATTCCATGTTTTATGGATATATAACTTTAGCAAGAAGAATGAAGGATGAATGTATTCAGTTGAACAAATTATTTGAGATTATTAAATGTATTGATTTTTCAAGACAAAATAAAGTATGGATAGAATCCGATATTTTAAATCAATCGCAAAAAATTCCAAAGAGTATAAAAAAACAAATATATAAATTCTTTAATGATATAGATTTATCAAAATATCAGGAAGGTGGTTAATTTGAAAAAGCTTTATAACGAAAACATAAAAATAGAGTATTTAATGTGTATTCCTGAAAATAGAAGAACTGTTTATAAATATGCACTCTGTAGAAGTTATGACACAGAGGATGTAGTTGGGAAAGATTTATTTGAGTTTAACACTAATGAAATTAAAGATGCATTAATCAATGCTGATCATTCTACATTTAATTCCATTAAATTAACGCTTCATGTTTTTGAGGACTATATAAATTGGGCTATTAAATCTGGAAAAACTCAAAGTAACATTAATCCCATTCTTTCAATAAAAAATGATGAGTTAAAAACCTACTTATCTAAGAAAAAAATTCTATTCTCGAAGTATGAAATACAAGACATGGAAAAAAAAATGGTCAATGCCCAAGATAAAGTGATCCTTCAGCTTCTATTTGAAGGCGTAAATGGTCATGGACTATCAGAGCTATTAAACTTAACCCAATCAGATGTTGATCAGGCCAATCAAATATTGAAGTTAAATGATGATAAATATGGAAAAAGAAGTGTCAAGGTTTCAGAAAAATGTTTAACTTTTGTCATGGAAGCGCTTAATCAAACTCATTACCAAAATAAGAATGGTACCTCAATGGGGAATAACCCTGAATTACCATTAGTAAAAAATAATTATGTTCTAAGAACGGCCACTACAAGGGTACAAAATTTTAAAAGAGCAGATAAGCATTTAATCTATAGGAGAATATCCACCATTGCTGATTTTTTTGGTTATAAGTATTTAACAGCTAAAAACATTGAAAAGTCAGGCATGATTGCTTTTGCTGTTGTTTTGTATCTCGAGCGAAAAAAATTAGATAATGAGGAATTATCAATTATCGGTAATCAGTTTGGAGTTAGAAAGGTTGCAATGAATGGTCATGAAATATTTAACTTCTCTTTGCTTAAAGAATTTATAAATGCAAATACGATCTTTGATTTATATAACATAAATATAACTTGATGGTTTATCTAATCTCTATCCTGCTGGATAGGGATAGAATTTGAAAACAAATATAAAATAATTGATACATTCGTACTATCATATTCCGTATAATGGTAACTATTAGGAAAATATACATATTGGAAAAACCTAACAATTTGTTTATGATTAAAAATGTGAATATAGATATTTTGTCTTAGGGGGAAAAAGGTTTGTCCGAAGTATATGGTAAAATTATCTTAGAGGTATCCATTCAAGATAGTAAATTAGAAAATTTACTAAAAGTAACAAAGGGAATTAATAAATATAATATCGAACTTTATGAGATTGATATCTTAACAAGCTCAGGAGATGTGTATAGTTTAAAGGTAGATGATGTTGATGTAGAATGGTACTTAAAAGAAAAATGATATTATCCACTGCCTGTCATTGAAAAAGTATGTTGAATTTTGTCAATTGATATGCACCCCTGATCGGTTAATGGAGCGCTCTTTCATAGTCGCCGATCGCCGACAAACTACTAACTCCCCCCTTATGAAGCCCCATTTATAACTTAGCAGTTTTCATTTTATTCATTCCTAATTATACCAAGACATCAAGCAATTTTAATCAAACGTTTGATTAGTTTTTCATTCAATTAATAGGCCATGGAGAAACCCTAATGGATCCATGCTTAAAGCCCATTTAATCAAACGTTTGATTAGTTTTTTATGGAATCATCCATCGGCGTTACAAGTTTGTTCTTAATGGATTTATTTAGAACCTTTTAGGCAAATTTCATATGCCTCTTTTATACTTTTCCACTGGAGATGATTAGTTGATCCTACTAGGTAATCGGCATCACGAAGCGTGTTTCCAACTCCAACTGAAAACATTTCGCTTGAATTAATTGCCTCAATACCCGCTTGAGCATCTTCGATTCCAATCGACCTCTTTGGGCTTGCCTCTAATCCCTCACAAGCTGTTAGGAAAATTTCTGGATCTGGTTTGGACTTTTTAATTTTGGCTGCATCGGCAATAAAATCAAAAGCTCCTTCTAACCATAATGCCTTTAAAACCGTACCTGCATTTTTCGAAACGGAAGCTAGCCCAACTGGAATTCCTTCTGTTTTTATATCGGCAATTAATTCTAAGATTCCTGGCAAAACATCGTTGGGTGTTAATTGTTTTAATAAGTCACAATAATGGAGGTTTTTTTTATTCGCCATTTCTTCCTTTTCTACTATGGTGAAGTCGTTTTGTCGGTTTCCTTCTTTTAATATTAACTCTAGGGAATCCATACGGCTAACACCCTTTAACCGCTCATTAAAAACCTCATCTATTGTAATATCTAGCTCCTCAGCAAGTTGTTTCCACGCTAAATAATGAAAATGAGCGGTGTCCGTTATCACCCCATCAAGATCAAATACGACTGCCTCAATCACTTGATTTACCATACTCTATTCCCTCCTTTTTGAAGAAGCGCAGCAATGTTACGAGATGTTGTCTCAATATTCGTGTAGGCTCCATCCATAATTTGTTCAATTGGAAGTAATCCAGGAATCGTTGGAAAAATGGCATCAAACCCATATTCATAAAGTGCTTCACTGCCAATTCCCACACTTCCGCATATCGCAATAACCTTGGCCTGTGGCGGAGCACATGATGCAACGCCCATCGGTGCTTTGCCATACAGGGTTTGTCCGTCTATTTTCCCTTCCCCAACGATCACGATGTCAGCATCCTGACAAATTTCCTTAACCCTTAATTGCTCGAGCATCAGATCAATGCCTTTTTTAATAGTGGCATTAGCAAATAGTATTAGGCCCGCACCCATGCCGCCGCCTGCACCACTTCCTGGCAGGTTGGTGACGTCCTTACCTAAATGACCGTAAGCCATATGATAAAATTCACCCATTGCTTGATCTACTTCAAATAACATGGTTTCAGGCAGACCTTTTTGAGGTCCATACACATAAGTCGCACCATTTTGACCTGTCAGTGGATTATCCACGTCTGCCGCAATTGTTATTTTAACATCATCTAATCGTTTATCCCGATTTATATCAGACATCGAACATGTTTGAAACAAATCTTGACCATTACCGTATACTATTTCTCTATTCTTATCGAAAAATTGGTAACCTAGCGCTGAAGCCATCCCCATTCCGCCATCATTTGTCCCACTTCCCCCAACTCCAATAATGAGTTCGACAGCGCCCCGGTTAATGGCATGCAAAATTAGTTCTCCCACACCATAAGAAGTTGTTTGTAATGGATTTCGTCGATTTAATGGAACAAGATGCAACCCACATGCTTCTGCCATTTCAATAAAGGCTTTTTTCCCATCGTTGGAAAAAGCGATTTTTGCCTTAACTGGTTCATGTAAAGGTCCCGTTACCGTGATGGTTTCCATTTTCCCGCCGGTTGCGGATGATAAAGCTTGAACGGTTCCTTCACCGCCATCTGCAATTGGCAGTAAATGATACTCTGCTTCAGGGAAAAATTTCATGAACCCAGCTTGGATGGCTTTTGCTACTTGATCTGCAGCAAGACTTTCTTTAAATGAATCTGGTGCAATAACAATTTTCATTGTTTTCTCCTTGATTTATGAATTCACTTCAATTCGATCAGTCAAAAGGTATTCAGTTCCGTTAATTTCTAGTAAAAGATTCGGTCCTAAATACTTTGAAACTACTACTTTCTCATGGGTCATAAAGATTTCTAACGGGCAACCCTGTATAGTTAACTTGAATTTTAGTTCAGACCAACTTGCTGGTAACCTCGGATCAAGTTTCAATCGATTATTTGTTAATGAGATATTAGCAAATCCAAACATAGCTGTGAGCCAGATCGCCCCAAGTGATGCAGCATGAAGTCCTTCGTCTGAAGAGTGTGGATTGGGACCCAAATCAATTAAGCATGCCTCCTGGAAAAAGCGGTAGGCAGCATCACTTTCATGACATCTTGCAGCGACAATGGCATGAATGGCTTTGCTTAGCGATGAATCATGAATGGTGTGCTCTTCGTAATAACTTAAGTTTTTCGAAACAACTTCGGATTCAAATAGTTCTGGAAACAAGTACATTAACATGACAACATCTGCCTGTTTTAATATTTGCATTTCATTGACTTCTGCCCGTGAGTAATCCAATAATATCCCTTGGCTGCCTTGATTTTCTTTATAGAGGGTTAGGTCAATCTCCAGCTTACTCAAGAAAGTATCATCCTGTGGAATGATTAGCTGCTCATTGGGTTTTGGTAAATACAAATGCTTTAAAAATGCTCGTCCCTGCTCCTTCAGTTGCTCATCAACTTCACCATATTGTTCCGTAAAATAAAGGGCTTGCTCCACATTGTAATATGCCATATAGTTTGTATACGCATTATTGTCAATGTGTTCCGTATACTCATCAGGCCCGATGACATCCTTAATGGAAACCTGTCCATTCTCCAGTACCGCTCGGCTGATCCAAAACCGTGCCGTTTCTTTAAGTAGCGCTAGCCCTTCTTTTTTCATAAATTCTTCATCAAGGGTCGTTTGATAATATTGAACAACAGCATAAGCTATATCTGCGACAATGTGATGCTCAGCTAATGCAGATGCGACTTTTTGCCGTTTTCCTGTTCTGATATTAATAGCGGCAAATTCAGGTGTTTCTTCTTCCCCAGTAAACGCACTTTCCCATGGGAACAATGCTCCCTTATATCCATTTCGTGCAGCCTTTTCTTTTGCTTGCTGCAAATGTAAATAACGATAGATTAGTAGTTTCTTTGCCGTTTCCGGTTCTGTATATTGATGAAACGGGTTAATAAATATCTCCGTATCCCAAAAAATATGCCCTTTGTAGCCTTCTCCAGTCAGACCCTTTGCGCCGATACTAAAACGTTCATCATGGGCTGGTGTCATAATCTCGAGATGATAAAGGGCAAAATCCATTGCGGTTTGATCAAATTTGTCAGTGGATGTAATCTCGATACGTTTTTGGTGCCAAAACTCCTGCCACTTAAGCGCTGACATTTCCAGTAACGCATCGTATCCTATCGGTGAAATTTCATTTAATTCTTTGATACTCGCTGCCTCGGGGTCCTGCCCATCCACACCTTGATCAAGTGAGGTGAAAACAGTACCAAGTTTTTCAAAAATAAATGGAATGTTAACATTTAGGCCATGCTTAATGGTCGTATGGAGCTGGCGATTCTTCGCTGCAAATGAAACTTCGCTCTCAGCCGAGCATTTACAACGCGTTGCCAGCGCAATCGTATGTCCCGATTCCGTCGTTTTATAAACTCCCTGCATTACTTCTTCATCAAACACACGAACTTTTTCTTCCATTAAATGCTGTTTCCCAAAATTGGTCTGCTGAGCATTAATTCCAGTTACAATTTTGATACTAGCAGTTTGATCTAAGCTCGTAACGGTCATTTTTGATGCGAATACATGCAGGTTGTTTTTCGCGACAAAACGTTGGAAAACAAATCGAAATCGTGCCCCGCCTCTGCTTTTCCACAATAACTCACGTTTTAATTCCCCTGTTGCAAGATTTAAGAAGCGTTTATAGGAAAGAATCTCCCCAATTAAAAGAGAGAAAATCTCGTTATCAATCTCGATTCTTATACCTGCCAAATCAGGCAAATTCACTAAATCTGATGGTTCGTTTTCAGCTGCTTTATTATAAATACCAGCAACATACATACCACGTGTTTGTTCAAAATAATCTTCATCATACGTAGCACGCAAGCCTAGGTAGCCATTTCCTAATGTCATTAAACTAGCAAATTTATTGATGGAATGTAAATCAAATTTATTTTCGTAGATTATTTGTTCATTTATCATAAGGATACACTTTCACCCTTTTCAGCAGATTGATATAGAGCTTCTATTAGTTGTTGGATAATGTATCCTTGTTTACCGTCTGCAACCATGACATCTTTTCCTAAACACTTATCTATAAAAGCAGACATACTTTTATGATGGCGGTCCGTGTCTGCCTCTTCTCTTGATAATAACGAGACCAACTCTCCGCTCTCATCCGTATATATTTGGGCAGGAAACAAGGTTGCTCCTGCTTGATCCCCGCAAAACTCAACATTCATGACAGATGTCTCTTTGATATTTAAGGCAAAGGAGGTTTCTAGTTGTAAAAGACGGCCTCCTTCTATTTCTATAAATCCAAAAAGGGAATCTTCCACTTTAAATTTCTGTAGATCCCATTCTCCCAGTGTGCCTTGGGTTTTCTTTGTTCCAATCTTTTGATACATTTTCGCCGTAACCTTCTCTATTTTCGGAAAGCCAAGTACATATAAAGCGGCGTCCAACATATGTGCCCCTAAATCGATAAGAGGTCCTCCACCTTGAATTTCTTTATCTGTAAAAGTCCCCCAGCCAGGGATTCCACAGCGTCTTAGAGCTTTTGCCTTCGTAACATAGATGTCACCAAGCACACCATTTTCAACACTTTCACGTAAAATTCTCACATCTTCAGCAAATCGATGGTGAAAATTATAAGCTAGAATGCAGTCATTTTTTTGACCAGCAATCTGCATATCTTTTGCTTCAGCGGAAGATATTGCAGGAGGTTTTTCACACATAACATCGCACCCAAATTCCAAGGCTCGCATCACATTTTCATAATGATACTTATTTGGCGTGCAGACACTAACAATATCCGGTTTTTCCATGGCAAACATTTCAGCAGCATCTGTGTAAACACGAGGAATACCATTCCGTTCAGCAAAACTCCTTGCCCGGTCAAAGTTTGGACTAACAACTGCGACTATTTCTAGTTCTTCGCGTGCTTGATAGTTAGGAATATGCACCTTTTCCGCTACTTGTCCTCCGCCGATGATCGCAACTCTCTTTTTGATCACGATTTAACCCCTCTCAAATTAATGATTCTTGAAGGTGACGTAAGGCATCAATATATTCTGCTTCCGGGTCGTTGCCTCTGACACGGCATTCTATGGTTAAGAATCCGTTATAGCCGTCTTCCTTTAACTGGTTGAAATGCTTTTTGAAATCCAGCGAGCCGCTTCCCGGTTGATAACGGTGATTATCCGCCAGATGAATATGACCAACTAAATCACGATTCTGGTGCAAGGCTTCAGAAATATCATCTTCTTCAATATTCATATGATAAAAATCAGCAATGATTTTAACGTTTTTCAACTCATTTTCTTCTATATAACTTCTTGCATCTGCAAGGGTGTTTATCATATGATCTTGATAGCGATTTAATGGCTCTAAGAATATAGTGGTGTTCGTTTCTTCTGCTACTTTATCCAGGTAAATCAGGGAATTACTTACAGCTTTTCTATCACCTGCCTGGCTTCGTGGTGAAACCATCGGCGGTAAGCGGAAGGTAAACATGCCCCATGCAGCGGGAACTACGATGCCTTTTCCTCCGACTTCCTTGAGCGCTTCTAGAATTTGTTTAATTTCTGCTAAGCCGTTTAAGCGTCGTTCTTCAATAAAGTCCCCTATCCAGCCTGTATACCCGCCACATGCTGTCGTAACCAGAATTCCTGTTTCCGCAATCGCTTCTTTTACTTCATCTAAATGATCGGCTAAAAATTTGCCGTCTATTTCAAAGCCTTCAAAGCCTACTTCTTTTAAATATCTAAACTTTTCTTTAATATCTTTAGGAAAAAACGCTTGGTTTTGTGTACCGATCTTCACAGATATCCCCTCCTACTGGTGTATGACTGAAATCCATATCATTATCTTTATGTATGGATTTCAATCAGATTGTAACTGAGACGAACGCATTTAAATAAACGATTATTTTTTATATTCGATTCCCATCTTAATACTTAGCTCAGGGTGTTGGTCCACATATTCCATGTATGCTTCTGCACTGTTTTCAAAAGTAACGATTGGTTGAATAATATCTTCACAATTAAGATAACCGTTCATTAACAATTCCCAGCATGTATCTTCAATTCGCTTACGATTCCAGCGAGGATAATCAGGATTAGGTTCACTAGCAGCACGTGAGAAGACAATTTTGGCATTATTAAAATGAGCTTCACGGCCAAAATTTAATCCTGCAGGGAATGGTTTTCCAAAAGCGACATAAGAAATAATTCCGCCATAGGCAATTCCTTTTAATGCATCCTGAAGCGCTGCAGAATTTCCACTTGTTTCAATAATGGAGTCAGCCCCCATTTTATTTGTTAGCTTTTTCACTTCATATCCTATATCACAAGAAGTAGGGTCGAAACAAACATCCGCACCATTGCGAAGAGCTATATCACAGCGATGTTCAATAGGGTCAACACCCACAACAATACTCGCTCCCGCTTTCTTCGCTAGTTGAATTGCGATTTGACCGATTGCTCCTAATCCTACAATCACAACAACATCACCGGCACGAACATGGGCATCACGCACACCGCTCAAAGCAAATTGTGCAGGGTCATAGCAAACCGCATTTTGCCATTTTGCTCCCTCTGGCATTTTGCGTAATCTGTGGTTATTTATAGCATTCACAATAACAGTCTCCATAATCGGTCCATACGTACATACCGTTTCGCCCATATGGTACTCTGTTACATCACTGCCAATTTCAACAATCTTACCAACTACCATGTTACCAAGCTGAAATTCACCAAACACGATTCCAGGTGCTGAACCCTCTTCACGAGGCATGAACATGCGCCATTCTTCATTAAAATTCTCACCCATAAAAGGTGTTTGACCACGGAAGTCGATTACTTCAGTACCGTGTTTAGGTGCAGCAAAATCCACATCAATTTTCACTTCATTTGGTTGTACATGGCGATCTTCATATTCTACTAATTCCGCTTTTCTTGGTTCTACAGCTACTAGCTTTTTCATGATTACATTACTTCCTCTCGTCTTTTCAAGTTTATTAACCTTTGACCCCGCCAGCTGTTGCATCTCCCTTAATAAAGTGCTCAGAAATGGCATACATAATGACAACTGGTAATGCTGTTACAAGCGATGCTGCCATCATTCGTCCCCAAACATAATCTGGTGTACTGAACAGTGCATTTAATCCAATGGGTAAAGTGAAATTGGCTGAATCGGATAAGAAAATGGATGCAAACAAATAGTCATTCCATCCAATCATAAAGGCATATACAAATACCGAAATGATACCGGAAAGAGATAATGGGATAATGATATGAAAAATAATCTGGACACGGTTTAATCCGTCAATCA
The DNA here is from genome assembly GCF_051842875.1 of Neobacillus sp. C211. Classification (NCBI taxonomy): domain Bacteria; kingdom Bacillati; phylum Bacillota; class Bacilli; order Caryophanales; family Bacillaceae; genus Neobacillus; species Neobacillus sp. C211. The sequence continues at coordinate 6,920 of NZ_JBPXRO010000055.1, read as the reverse complement.
TCGCGGCTTCTTCTAAGTCAACTGGAATGGTATCAAAGTAACTTTTTAACATGAAGATAGCAGTTGGTAATGTTTGCACAATCATCGTAATGATTAGAGAAGTTTTTGTATCATATAAACCCAATCCTGAAATGATTTTAAATAAAGGCACGACAAGCAAAATACCTGAAAACATATAAACTGTGTAAAAGCTGGCATTAATCGTAACTCTGCCTTTAAAGTTTAGTTTTGAAAGAGCATATGCTCCAAAGATTCCAATGGCAACCGACAATATCGATGCGGTTAAAGACACGATTAAACTATTATTAAAATAGGAAATATATGGGAAGATATCCGGATTGAAGATATCGAGATAATGCTGTAATGTCCATTCTTTTGGAAGGAATGTCGGATTTGTTGAAACGGCCTCCTTCGAACTTTTAAAGGATGTCATCAACATAATGAAAAATGGAAACAGACACAAAGTTAAAATTGCTACAAGTGCCGTATAAAAACCTGCCGTCTTTGCAACTTTGTTCTTTTTACTGCTAGCCATTGCCATTTAAATTCACCCGCTTTCTTGCAATCATAATGACAATAAAGAGAATAATGAACAATATAACCGAAATTGATGCCGCTTTGCCTAAATCGTTAAACGCAAAAGCAGTTTTATACAAGTAAATTCCGAGAATATCTACTTTATTTGTTAAAAGGTATACATCTGTGAACATATAGAACATCCAAATTGAACGTAGTGTTATTACAGTTAACAAGACTGGCATGATTGCTGGTAACGTTACAATTTTGAATTTACCCCAAGCACTGGCACCGTCAATTTCAGCCGCTTCATACAAAGTAGAATCAATGGTTTGAAGGATAGCCAAAAACGAAATGAAAGCGTACGGGAAGTATCTCCAAATTGCAAAAAGCGACACTAAGAAAAAGCTGCTAATCGGGTTGTCAAACCAGAGAGGTGCCTGATCAAACAAGTGTAAAACGTCATCTCCCAAATAATTAACAACACCATAGCCGTTGTTAAACATATATTTCCACGCAAAAACTAATGAAATCGATGGTGTTACATAAGACAAAATGATTAAAGATCGAGCAGTTTTACGAAATTTAAAGGGACGATTAAAGAAAATTGCAATCCCTAATCCAACTGCCGTGCTGCCTCCCACTGTAAGCAGCATGTACAAAAGAGTAATCCCTAATGATTTAAAAAACTCAGCATCTGTAAGAATATCTCTATAGTTTTTTAATCCTACAAAAGTGGCGCTTAATCTCGGATTAATAGGTTGATCAAAGAAACTGATTTGTATATTTGCTACCATTGGATATGCAACTAACAATAGAAGCAAGAAGATACTTGGAAAAAGTAAAGCTAATGCCAATTTAATATCCGTTTTTTTTCTTATATTCGTTTTCATGTTACCCTCCCTATGGAGAACTAATTTATTCTTTCTCTAAAACATCTTCGAGTGTTTTTTCAGCTTTTTTCATTTCTCTACCGATATCTTTTTTGCCAACCGTGATATTGTTAACTAATTTAGGAATAGCTCCTGAACTAGTTACATCACCCATTTTCAAGAAATTTTTACTATCTACTAAACCAAATACTTGAATGTCATTAAAGGATGACGCAATTTCTGTTGATAGTTCACCAAATGCTTTTACTACTTCATTTGCCTGATAGTTTTCATTTTCAGTTACGAGTTTGCTTACTGGTTGGGCGCCCCCTGGAGACATTAAAACCCATTTTGTCATGTTTTCAGGTTTTGACATAAACGCAACAAATTTACTAGCCGCTTCTTTTTGATCTTTTTCTAAAAAAGAAGAAATAGTTAAAGCAGAAACAGTTCCGAAAACAGCCTTTTTCTTTTCATTTGGAATAGAAAATCCAATATTTTGGGCATTTCCTTCTTCAAATACAGAAGGAAGAATATAAGTTGAATAAATCGCCATAGGCGCAGTACCGTTCATGAAAGCATCTTTTACTTCCGTTGTATCATTAGATCCAGGCATAGTGTATTGAGACAATTTTTTATAATAAGTTAATGCCTCTTTCATTTCTGGTGTATTCATATTTAATTTACCTTTGTTGTCTAACACATTCGCATTATTTGAAAGTGCAAATTGAGAAAAGGCTTGTTCAGAGAATCCGCCTTCTACTGTCGGCATGGCAATCCCATATTTTTTATTTTCTTTATCCGTAAATGCTTTAGCAATTGTGATTACATCATCCCAATTTTTTGGTTCCCCAAATCCTTTAGCTGCAAGCATTTCTTTGTTGTACCAGATGCCTTGAACCCAGCCGCTGATTGGAACACCTGTATAGCTTTTTCCATTTTCCGTACTCATTAACTTCAAGGCACCATCATAGTAATTCTCTTTACCAACTTGAGTAATAATCTCTTTAACGGCATCTTTATCAATCAGTACCTCTTTATCCATTACTTTTGCATAATCCTGTCCTACTTCGAGTACAGTTGGAAGTTTACCTGCACTTGCTAATGTAATAATTTTAGTATTATAAGAATCTTCTTCTACAGGAATTTGTTTAATTTTTATATCTGGATTTTCCTTTTCGAATGTTGCAACCAATTCGTTAATTACAGCCAAACGCTCTTGTTCAACAGAGGAGTGCATAAATTCGATTGTAGTTTTTCCATCCGCATTCTGATTACTGCCACATGCAGTTAATGCAAAAGCTACTAACAAAATGATTGCTAGACTTAAGCCCTTTTTAAACAAACTAATTCCCCCTAGTCAATTGGTCTTAACCACATGAATTCATATGGACTTAACATTAAATCTTCATGAAATTCCACTTTATCGCCATTAACAATATTTATAAATCTACCGGTTATTTCACACTTAACCGTTTCATTTGTTAGATTGTTTACTACTAAAAGGCTATCATCAAGTTGATTTACCCTTTTAAAAGCAAACACTTTCTCTCCAAGATCGATGACTTCCATTGCTGCATCTGGATGGAAAAGGGTTTCGGTTTTACGAGATTGAAGAATTTTGGTTAACTCAGAAAAAACTTTGTATCGTAAAGAATCTGTATTGGCTAATTCCTTCTCAATCTCTGTTAAGTTGTATTTTTGTCGATTAATAGAGCGGTTCATTCCTGTTTTTGAAACACCGTCATAGTCATTTCTAGATCCCAGGACGCTTTGAATATAAACAGCTGGTACACCAGGAAGAGTTAAAAGAATAGAATGAGCGACTAAAAATCTTTTTACTCTGATCTCGTCATCATCCGATTGCTTATTTAAAGCATCCATATAAGTGACGTTAATTTCGTATGGACTATCACTTCCATCCGGGTTTTTCTTGTAATTAACCAAGGCCCCTTCTTTTTTTAAGTCCTCTACCATCGCTAAAATTTCTTCTTCTGGAATAATGCCGCGAATCGGATTTAGCCCAATTCCATCATGGGAAGCTAGGAAGTTAAAAAATGTTGTTTCCTTTCCCGTTGGCGGCAGCTCGCTCGCCCATTTAGTGAGTGCGACTCCATTTCCATTGTGCAGGGAATTCAGCACTAAAGGCGGCAGTGGAAACTGATAGACCATATGTGCCTCATCATCGCCATTACCAAAATAGGCCACGTTATCTTTATGCGGTACATTGGTTTCTGTTATGATAACCGTTCCTTTAGCTGCCTCATTTACAACATCCCGGAACAATTTAACAATCTCATGTGTCTTTTCATGATGGATACAAGTTGTTCCAACCTCTTTCCACATAAATCCAATTGCATCCAATCGAATATATTCTGCCCCTTGCTCTAAATAAAAAAGCAAAACGTCGATCATTTTTAACAGAACCTGTGGATTACTAAAATTCAAATCGATTTGATCTTCACTGAAGGTTGTCCAAATATGCTTTTCCTCACCATTTTTTAGAGTGAATTTAGTTAATAAAGGAAGAGCTCTAGGTCTAGTAACTGCGCTTAAATCAATAGTTGGATCCATTTCAACGAAAAAATTCTCATATTCAGGATTACCATTTACGTATTCTAGGAACCAGTCACTTTTTGCCGATATATGATTGCAAACATCATCAAACATAATTCTTGCAGATTTGGATAAATTCTCAACCTGTTCCCAATTACCAAGGATTGGATTTACCTTTTTATAATCAATGACAGAAAAGCCATCGTCTGATGAATAAGGATAAAAAGGTAACAGATGAACAATTTCAAATTTGTCTGCTAGATATTGGTCAAACATTTTCTTGAAAGTATCTAAAGTTGGATCATTATTTTCATAGAATTGATCCCCATAAGTAATTAATACTAGATCTTTTTCATCCCAATTTTGTTTTCTTAGCTTAAGAGATTTTGATTTTGTTTTTGCAATACGTTCCTTTATGCTTTCCCATATTGGTTCAATATCTTGATTTTCATAAATAAATGAAAGTCTTTCTTTGATTTTCTTCATGGTTTCCTCCTTTGTGGTACCGCTCCCATCAAGGATAAAAAAATATTATCTCATTGAATAACATTTCCATGGTACCGCTCCCATAAAAGGTAAAAAAATATATTTTTAATTAATTGATATTTTCATGGTACCGCTCCCACGACGTAAATATAATATAGAAAACGTTTTCTGTCAACACTAATATTTCTGTTTTTTCCATATCTGTGGGTGTCTCTTGTACGATACTATTAATATAGTAATCACCAAAAACTTTCTATTGCTACATTTGTCATTCATCAATATAATGAATCCTATATTGCTTTTACAAATGCAAACGTATCCATTATAAAATATGATAGCTGATTGATTATTTCTAGCACGCAGCCATTAAAATAATTATTCTAGAAAAGTTTATTACGTATCTATTTTAACTTAGACATTCACAATATTTACAGAGGGGGTGAGATATTGGTTCACACAATTTATGATATAGCTCGTGTTGCAAATGTTTCGAAGTCTACAGTATCTCGTGTCCTTAATAACCAAAGTAATATTTCTGAGGAAGCTAGGGAACGTGTATTAAAAGCAATTGAAGAATTAAATTACCAGCCCAGCAAATTGGCCCGCGCTCTTTCTTCAGGTTTTGATGCCATTATGGTTGTTTCGCGATCTGCAAAAACAACCGCTAACAATCCTTTTTTCTCTGAAATTATCCACAGAATATCTTCCAAAGCGGAGGAAGAAAATTTTGATGTCATTATACAAACATCAAGAAACAGTGAAGATGAACTTGAAAAATGCATCACTAAAATAAAGGAAAAAATGATAAAGGGAATTATTATGTTAAGTTCTCCAGCGAATGAAGACTTTTTCAAACAATTAGATGTTTTTAACATTCCCATTGTTGTGATTGGAAGAGTTGACGGGGAATATACCAATATCTTTTCCGTGGACACAAATAACTACCAAGATAGTTATAATTTAACAAAATTTTTAATTGAGCAAGGACATAAGGAAATAGCTTGTCTGCACTCACCACTTGATTACCATGTTTCAATCGATCGATTAGAAGGCTATAAAGACTGTATAAAGGAATATGGGCTACCATTAAGAGAAGAATGGATCATTAATAGTGGCTACACAGTAAATACTGCATACGAATCAGCTACGAGCCTGCTTCTTTCTCCTAACCGGCCTTCTGCTGTTTTTGCGACAGACGATTTAAAGGTATTAAGTCTTTATAAATCTGCTTCAGAAAATGGAATTTCTATTCCAAACGACATATCCATTGTTGGATACAGTAATCCTAACATTTCAGCATTTCTGTCACCATCGTTAACAAGGATAGAAATCCCAGTAAAAAAATTAGGTGATGCTGGTACTAAACTCCTTTTTGATAAAATTAAAGAAAACAAAGCCATAAATAGTCCAATAATAGTGCCAACCGAAATGATCATTCAGAACTCCGTAGGAAATGTTATCGAGTCTAAAAAATAGTGAAATGGGATACCGTTATCAGACGGTATCCTTTTTTTACAGATCACAATTAGTTACTTCCAATTTTGAAAACCAACTATTTCATCTCTAAATACTACCAGTAACACATACAGATAAAGGTACACATCGAAAACCCTGTCCATTATAAACATAAAAAATTATAGGGTCTATTGGAAGTGAGTAAATATAAAAGAGTAGATATTGGAAGAATATATGGAAAAGGAATTAAAACGTTAGGAGGTTAGGTATGGGGGAATCACGCGGAGTGGAATTCATAGGTCAAGTTGCTGTTGCAGCTGTTATTTTGAACCGAGTCAGCCACACATCGTTCCCAAATACAGTTGCAGGTTTCATCTATCAACCGGGCCTTTACCGCCGTTGCAGATGGTCAGATTAATTTAACACCAAATGCTACTACGAAAAAAGCAGTATTAGATGCCATTAATGGCTGGGATCCTAGTGGTGAGGCGATTTACTATTTTAATCCTGATACCGCGACAAGTGGTTGGATATGGAGCCGGCCACAAATTAAAAAAATTGGTAAACATATAGTTGTTTTATCTATAACAAAAAAAGACTTGAAAGCTTTTTAAAGCTTTCAAGTCTTTTTTGATGGATATATTTATGATGGGCCTAAATGGACTCGAACCATCGACCTCACGCTTATCAGGCGTGCGCTCTAACCAGCTGAGCTATAGGCCCAAATTGAATTGAAATGGAGCGGGTGAAGAGAATCGAACTCTCATCATCAGCTTGGAAGGCTGAGGTTTTACCACTAAACTACACCCGCGTTGAAAAAAATAAGGAAAATGGCTGGGCTAGCTGGATTTGAACCAACGCATGTCGCAGTCAAAGTGCGATGCCTTACCGCTTGGCTATAGCCCAATATTAATAATAAATGGGGCGACTGATGGGAATCGAACCCACGAATGCCTGAACCACAATCAGGTGCGTTAACCACTTCGCCACAATCGCCAAAATCTATAAAGTAATAGCAGGTAACCTACTAGAAAA
>NZ_JBPXRO010000054.1:0-17835 GCF_051842875.1 Neobacillus sp. C211 | reverse complement strand
GTTGATTACCTCCCTGTTGATTTCCGCGGAAGGCACGCAGGCTCCCCGGACCGCCCGTGGAAAGCGAAGTGCCTAGAGCGGAAATCAACAGGCCCATTAGCAGGTACAATGAATAATTAAATGCTGAGAATAAAAAATTGCCGATAAAAATACCCTTTCTCGACAATCTGAGAGCACCAAAGTGCTCTTCTATCACGGGAATAATGGCTTTTTAGAGGACAGCTAAAGTTACTTCTTTATTCTTAATTTCTGTATCATACTCCCCAATAATTTGAAAGTAGCACGTTGCCTTTTTCAGATTAATTAACTTTTCAATTTCTTCCTTGGTTGCCTTGATAATTGCTATCTTATCAGAAGCTTGGGCCACCCATGTAATCAAAGGGTTATTATAATTCTTTGAGAGGCCTTGAATTAACCATAATTCTTTTTCGTTCCCTTTTTTCTCTCCATCACATGCTGCTGTTATTTTTGTGATACTCTTATTTGACGACCGATTTTGACAGACATAGACCAAATCTTCAATAACAGCACTTGCAGTAGGATACATCCCAGCTCCTGGTCCTTGCAAAGTAATACTACCAACAATATCAGAGTGAATATTTACCGCATTTTCTACGCCTTCAATAGAATAAAAAGGATGAGATTTCCCAACAAGGACTGGTTTAACCTCTGCGTTAATTTGACTACCTGTCTTACTAATACTAGCAATATGCTTAAACCTTAACCCAAGCTTTTCAGTTGCTTCGATTAATTCACTTGTGATTGAAGTAATCCCTTCACGTTCAACATCCTGCCAATTTGGTTCTTTCCCAAAAGCAATTCTGCTGAGAATCATTGTTTTATAAAAAGCATCAAAGCCCTCCACATCGTTGGTTGGATCCACTTCAGCATACCCCTTCTCTTGCGCTAAAATAAGAGCATCAGCAAATGACTGCTTCTTCTCGCGCATTTCCGTTAGGATAAAATTCGATGTCCCATTAAGAATTCCTTGGATGTGACGAACTCGGTTAACATTTAATAACTGCCTTAAGGTTTGAATTACCGGAATTCCACCCGCAACTGTTGCTTCGTAACCCACCGAAACATTATAATTCTCGGCTAACTCGAGCAACTCATTCCCGTGGTGTGCAAACATTTCTTTATTCGCTGTGATTATGTGGCAACCACTTTGTATAGCTTGTTTTAAAAAAGTAAAGGGGGGTTCTTTGTCCACGATTGCTTCGACAACAACATCAAGCTGAGGAAGACTTAAAATTTCATTGAAATCTGAAGTGATTAGTACATCTTTATTAATATTTCTCTTTTTCTGCTTATTTTTAATTAGTATGGCTGCAACTTCCACTTTTCTCCCTAACACTCTCTCAAGCTCTTCCGCATGAGATTGAATTGTTCTATAAACGCCTTCCCCAACTGTACCAAAGCCTAGAATTGCCACTTTAATGACAGACATGCTCTCCACCCCTTAAATAATATTAGACATGACTAATAGGTTGTTTTTTTATCTCATATAAATAAGAAAAAACCCTCTTCATAAGAAGAGGGTAGATTTCCTCCTCTTATCTGTCAGGTTAAAAATAACCTGCAGGAATTAGCACCTTTTCAAGAATTACCTTGATGGTTGCCGGGCTTCATCGGGCCTAGTCCCTCCGCCGCTCTGGATAAGAGTTTTATTTAGTTAGTTTTTCATTAAATTTCAAAGTTATAAAGAGAATTCTAGTTGATTCCAAGGTAGTTGTCAATATTATTTGAAATTTCTTTTTATTAAAGTGGTAATAGGGGGACAAATTCCTTTTTCCCCAGTCGATCTATCATTTCGAGCCATTCCTTCGGCTTATTTGAAAGAATTGAATAGTATGTCGTCAGAAAATCCTTTACCAGGTCTGCTGGTAGTGAATTAAGTCCTTCATCTTGAATTGGCATGAAACATAAATCTAGACCTGCTACAGCTTCCCCATTGTTTTTCCAGGAAGGATGAACATATGAAAAATCAATGCGTTTATAACCCATATGGGATAGAACTTCACGTCGGACATATGGATCCATAACCTTTACTCCACCAAATTCGTGATGTTCAACCCGGTACGGATCGTATATTTCTGCAAACATCCCGAATAGCTCGTTACCATTTTCTTTAGCTAATTGTTGTAAATCCGTTAAACGGTTTTGCGCTAAAAAACGGCCAAGGCTTAAGCCTGGTTTACTGATGATTGTAAAATCTGTCATAGCAATATTCCAATCCGGATAATAACGATATTCAGTTGCTCCTGTGACTTCGTCTCCATCGACAGCCACAAACACGCGAATACTCGGATCTTCTAATGGCTCTTTCCATAGCTCATATTCTAATACTTCTTCTGCAGGAAATATTTCTCCCATTAAGTTATGAAGCTTTTTAAAATTAGGGTCTTCTATACTGGTTATTCTAATATATTCCATTATGATTCATTCCTCTCACTCATCTAAAAGGGTTTTTCCATTCCATTAATGCAGCATAATTGCAGGATTCTTCATCCTCTAGATAATTTTCAATAATCCCTATTGGCACACGACCACAATGCAGCAAGAAAGTGATAACAGGATCTTGAACTTCCCCTTTAATAGTTGCATCTAAATATTGTCCTGGTGTCATGATATCAGCTTTTTTATGATATCCTGGCATTCTGCCCCCGCCAAGTAATCGATATAACTCTTTTTCTATCACAACATGGTACATAGACTGCATCATCAATTTACCAAGCCCTAGTTTGCGGTACTTCGGACGAACACTAATATCAACAATATACAAGGTATTCCCATTTGGATTATTGTTCCGAATATATCCATGGTCAGTGATTTCTTCCCACGAATGGTTTTTATCGCTAGGATCAAAGTCGATAGTTAAGCCGGTAATTGACCCAGCTAATTCACCAGCTACTTCAACACACAATGCACCTTCTGGAAACATGTTCACATGGTTTGTTAATTGCTCTTTATTCCACCATAATTCTGAAGGAAAAGGAGGTGGGAAGCACTCGGATTGAATCTTGATAAGATCGTCAAAATCCACTTTTGAATAATTGCGAATGATAACTGGCACATGCCGCTCTTGGTCATAGACGTAAAATTCACTTCGATACATTCTATACCCACCCCTTCAGTTTATTTTTCCCAATCTGTGTAAAGATCCGTTCTTCGATCACGCCAGGTTGTAACGGAACCACGTTCTCTTACTTCATATAACAAGTTTAAATCTAGGTCAGCCGTCACAATCATGTCATTATTGATTTCCCCTTCCACCAAGATTCCTTTTGGTGGAAATGGTATATCGTTAGGAGTAATGATTGCCGCCTGGCCAAAATTAGCGCGCATAAAATCAACAGTCGGCAGTGAACCGACAGTTCCCGTTAGGACCACATATACTTGGTTTTCAACTGCACGAGCATGGCTGGTATAACGAACACGATGAAAACCATGACGGTCATCTGTGCATGATGGACAGAAAATCACATCGGCACCTTTGGCCTTTGCCATACGTACAATTTCTGGAAATTCAATATCATAACAAGTAAGGAGGGCGATTTTCCCTTTTTCTGTTTCAAATATCTGAAATGAATCCCCAGGTGCCATATTCCATTCATTTACTTCAGTCGGTGTAATATGGAGTTTGGCCTGCTCACCAATTCTTCCATCTGGGTAAAATAAATGTGCTGTATTATACAACTTGCCATCCCTTTCAATCACATGTGTTCCCGCAATAATATGTATGTTCTTTTTTTGTGCAAAATTAGAAAACAGTTCTAGATATTGTTGGGTATAACTTGGCAGGTCATTAATTGTCAGGCTCTTGCCTTGACCATTACCTATTGAAAGTAGTTGAGTTGTAAAGAACTCTGGAAATAAGACAAACTCTGCCCCAAATTCCTCAGCAGTTTTTATGTAGTGCTCACATTGTGAAGTAAATTCCTCGAAGGATTGAATGGTATGTAGTTGGTACTGAACGGCAGACACACGAATTTTCATCATTTTTTCCTCCTGTCATTAGTTAAAATTCCCATGGGGAAATTATCTAATATTTTAGTATTTAATACAAATTTTAAAAACTAAAAGCCCACCAAATGGCAGGCTTTGAAAAAAATTATATTTATTGCTCTAGTTTTCCCTCTGCAAGCTTGATTTGCTTTTCCACTTGCTCTGGAGCCGTTCCCCCAAAGCTATTTCGCACACCAACAACATGCTCAGGAGCCAATACAACATAAATATCTTCCTCAAATAATGGACTAAAGCCTTGATATTCCTCGAAGCTCAAATCTAGCAAAAATTTGTTAGACTGAATCGCATATAAAACAATTTTTCCGATAACTTCATGCGCATCACGGAAGGGCAGACCTTTTCTTACCAAGTAATCAGCAATATCTGTGGCATTAGAAAAGTCATTGTTAATGGCCTTACGCATCACGTCTTTATTTACTGTCATCGTTTCAATCATCGGTGCTAATAACATTAAGGAACCTTCAAGCGTTTCAACCGTATCAAACATGCCTTCTTTATCTTCCTGTAAATCCTTGTTATAAGCGAGTGGCAGACCTTTAAGAACGGTGAGCAGTCCGATTAAATTACCATATGTCCGTCCGGTTTTTCCACGTAGCAGCTCCGGTACGTCTGGATTTTTCTTTTGCGGCATAATACTTGAACCTGTGCAAAACGAATCATCCAACTCGACGAACTGAAACTCCTGGCTCGACCAGATGACAAGCTCTTCGGATAATCTGGAAATATGGGTCATGATTATTGAACCAATCGATAAAAACTCAAGGATAAAGTCGCGATCACTGACAGCATCCATACTATTAGGATAGACCGTTTCAAAACCTAACAGTTCCGCGACACGTTCACGGTTGATCGGAAACGTCGTTCCTGCCAATGCTCCTGAACCAAGAGGCAGCCAATTGATACGCTTCAAACTATCAATCAATCTCTCTTTATCACGTTCAAACATCCAAAAATAAGCCATTAAATGATGGGCAAAGGATACAGGCTGGGCACGCTGCAGGTGAGTATATCCAGGAATTAACGTTTGGACATTCTCTTTCGCCTGCTCAATTAATGCCTGCTGGACATCTTCTATTAATTTAATCAGCTCAGTTGTTTTCGTTCTTAAGTATAGGTGCATGTCGGTGGCCACCTGATCATTACGGCTTCTCCCTGTATGGAGCTTTCCTCCCACCGGACCAATTTTTTCTATTAATAACTTTTCAATATTCATATGGATATCTTCATCTTCAACTAAAAACTCTACCGCGTTATCGTCGACCAGTTTCTTGATGGAGAGTAGTCCGTCCTTAATCTTTATAGCATCCTCCATTGGAATAATACCGCACTCACCCAGCATTTGCACATGGGCAAGACTTCCTGCGATATCCTCCTTAGCTAGCTTTTGATCAAAAGTAATTGAGGCTGTAAATTCCTCAACTAGCTTATTCGTTTCTTTCGTAAAACGGCCGCCCCATAACTTAGACATTGATTGCTCCCCCTTAACCTAACAAGACAGCCCTCGAAAAAGGATTCGAGGGCAATCCGAATTATTTTAAAATTGATTCCTTTTTATTCACTTCTGAATAGACCTTTGTTGGCAGACCCCAAATCTTAATAAATCCTACTGCGGCATTATGATCAAATGCATCGCCTTTAGAATATGTTGCTAGTTCCTCATTGTATAAGCTGTAAGGTGACTTTCTGCCAACAACCGTATGATTACCTTTATGAAGCTTGACACGAATTGTTCCAGAAACGTTCTTTTGAGTTTCATTAATAAATGCATCAAGTGCTGGTTTTATAGGAGAATACCAAAGTCCTTCGTAAATAATCTTAGCCATTTGCTGTTCAACCTGTGTCTTAAATTGTGTAACTTCACGAGTTAGAGTTAAAAACTCTAATTCTCTATGGGCATTGATTAAAATTAGCGCTGCAGGATTTTCGTACACTTCACGGGATTTAATTCCTACTAATCTATTTTCAATATGATCAATACGGCCAACACCATGCTTACCGCCAAGTGCATTTAAGGTTTCAATTAATTGAACAAGCGGGAGCTTCTCACCATTAAGGGCAACAGGTACTCCCTGTTCAAATTCGATTTCAACATACTCTGCTGCATCTGGTGTTAGTTCAATTGGATTCGTCCAATCAAAGGCTGCTTCTGGCGCCTCAGCCCATGGATCTTCCAGAACACCAGCTTCACAAGCACGGCCCCAGATATTGGCATCAATTGAAAATGGATTATCTAAATCGACTGGGATTGGAATTCCGTTCTCCTCAGCATATTTGATTTCTTCGTCACGTGTCATTCCCCATTCACGAACAGGGGCAACAACTTTTAAACTTGGGTTCAATGCTTGGATCGAAACTTCAAAACGTACCTGGTCATTTCCTTTACCTGTGCAGCCATGAGCAACAGCAGTGGCGCCCTCTTTTTCTGCTACCTCTACTAATAGTTTTGAAATAAGCGGTCTAGATAAAGCTGAAGATAATGGATATTTTCCTTCATATAAGCAATTAGCTTTTAATGCTGGTAAAATATATTCCTTTGCTAATAATTCTTTAGCATCGATCATATAAGCTTTAATGGCTCCGACATTCAGTGCCTTATTTTTGATGGCTTCTAAGTCTTTTCCTTCACCGACATCTAGGCCTAATGCAATCACATCGTAGCCATATTTTTCTTGAATCCATTTTACTGAAACTGATGTATCTAAACCGCCTGAGTAGGCTAGAATGATTTTTTCTTTTGTCATTGTTTTTATTCTCCTCTTACCGTCTGTGTATTTTTATTCACCCGATAGAATTATTATACAACAAGTCTCATAGAAAAGAAACCATTATGCTAGTAAAAGTTTTAAAATTGCTTTCTGGGCATGAAGACGGTTCTCCGCTTCATCAAAAACCACTGAATGAGGACCATCGATGAGCTCTGCTGTAACTTCTTCGCCTCGATGGGCAGGCAAGCAATGCAAAAAGATATAGTCCTCCTTTGCATTCTTACAAAGTTCATTATTTACTTGAAATCCATGGAATGCCTCGAGTCTTTTTGAAGTTTCTTCTTCCTGCCCCATACTGGTCCAGACATCTGTTACGATGACATCTGCATCTTTAACAGCTTCTAGCGGATCATTTGTAATCACGAGCTTACATCCAGTTTGGTTTCCAACTTTAATTGCCTTCTCTGTTATTTCTCCATCAGGCAAATATCCTGGTGGACTGGCAATACTAATATCCATTCCAACCTTCATCGCGCCTTCCATTAAAGAATGAGCCATATTGTTATTGCCGTCCCCAATATAGCACATCTTTAAGCCGGACAGTTTCCCTTTATGCTCAAGAATCGTTAAAAGGTCTGCTAACACTTGGGTAGGGTGCTGCAGGTCAGTTAAACCATTAATAACTGGTACTGTTGCATGCTCAGCTAATTCTTCGACTGAATCGTGTGAAAACGTTCGAATCATTAATCCGTCCACATAGCGAGACAACACTTTTGCGGTATCAGAAATACTTTCTCCTCTTCCAAGCTGGATATCCTTTGAACTTAAGAATATTGCATGACCGCCTAACTGCAACATCCCTACCTCAAATGATACCCTTGTACGGGTGGATGATTTTTCAAAAATCATCCCTAAAACCTTCCCGCTTAAATACGGATGCGGTTTTCCTTGTTTTTGAAGCTTTTTCATCTCTATCGCCTCGTTTAGAAGATAGAGGATTTCATCTGTACTAAAATCGGAAAGCTGTAAAAATCCCTTTCCTTTAAGTTTCGGCTTATTTATATTACTAATTTCATTTAATTTAATGGCCTCACCCATGAACGGCACCTCTCTCTTCCAACTTGTAATATTCATTCATAGATCGAACCTCAGAATCGGATTGAGATCCTTTTTCCAGGCCGATTATCGCTTCAATTGTATCTAAGTGTGTAAATACTGGTACCTTGTAGCGTACAGCATGCTCGCGAATCTGGAAACCAAATTTAATTTTATTTCGTCCTTGATTCGGTATATTTATGACAGCCTTCATGGACTGTTTTCGGAAAAGTTCAATGACTTCTGCATCGTCCTTAATCACTTTTTCAACATCAATTCCATGGATTTGGAAATATGAAGCAGTCCCCTCGGTAGCAACAATCTTGTATTGTTTTATTACAAGTTCTTGAATGATAGGAAGAGATGCTTGCTTATCTCGATCAGAAATGGAACAAAAAATATAATTTTCACCTTGTAGCCCGCCAAGAGTAGGAATAGACTTTTCAAGTGCCTTTTGATAGGTTACTCCCATGCCAAGCGCTTCACCTGTAGATTTCATTTCTGGTCCTAGCACATGGTCAACACCTTTTAGCTTACTCGATGAAAATACAGGTGTTTTTACTGAAAAATAGGATGGCTCATCCATTAGTCCCTTTGTTGAACATAGATCTGAGAGGGTCTCTCCTAATTGAACGCGTGTCGCCCATTCAATCATCGGAATTCCTGTGACCTTACTCATGATTGGCACTGTTCTAGAAGAACGCGGATTGACTTCAAGCACATTAACCTGGCCTTCATAGATAACAAATTGAATGTTCATGATTCCAATAACTGGTGCAGAATTTGCAATTTTTTCTGCATAATCTATTAACGTTTCTTTAATTTTCTCTGACAGTGAAATTGGCGGGAACACCGAGATGCTATCCCCTGAATGGACCCCAGCTTTTTCTATATGTTCAAAGATACCTGGGACGACGATATTTTCCCCATCACATATGACATCAATCTCGCACTCTAATCCAGGTAAGTATTTATCTACTAATAATGGCCACATCGTTGCTTGCGAATTTTTCTCCAGTTTCAGTATATACTGGCTTAATTCCGCTTCTGAAAAAATAGTAAACATTGATTGGCCGCCAATGACATAGGATGGGCGCACAAGGACAGGATAACCAAGTTTAGTGGCTGCTTCTATTAATTCGTCAGAATGCGAAACGGTTTGACCCTCTATATGCGGAATGTTTAAGTCTTCAAGCAACTGGTAAAATTCTTTACGATCTTCTAAGCGATCAACATTTTTTACCGTAGTACCTAAAATTTTGATCCCTTCTTCTTCCAAATCATGGGCTAGATTTATGGCTGTTTGGCCGCCGAACTGAATCAATACACCTTCCACCTGTTCTTTTTCGATGACATGAAGTACATCCTCTGCTGCGAGTGGTTCAAAATAAAGGCGGTCTGCAATCGAATAATCGGTACTAACAGTCTCAGGGTTGTTATTGATAACAACCGCTTCAAAGCCCTTTTTCTTGATCGCATTTGCCGCGTGCACTGAACAGTAATCAAATTCAATCCCTTGGCCGATTCGAATTGGGCCAGAGCCAATGACAAGAATCTTTTTCTTGCTCGTCACTTCAACTTCATCAAACCCGTGCCAGGTTGAATAATAGTAAGGTGTAACAGCATCAAATTCAGCTGAACAGGTATCAACCATTTTATAACCAGGTTTCCAATTGAGTTCTTTCCACTTGCTTCTTACCCGCTTTTCAGGAATAGCATATATTTGAGATAAGAGCTTGTCGGAAATATTATTCCGCTTTGCTACCTTAAGCAAAGAAACTGGAACATCGCTCCAATTATAGGAAGCTAATTCTGTTTCTAACATAACGATTGAGCTAATTTTGTGTAAAAACCATGGATCAATCTCGGTCAACTCTCGAACATTTTCAAGTGAGATCCCTCTTCTAAACGATTCTGCAATGATGAATAATCGTTGATCATTTGCCTGTTTAAGAAGTTCAAGCAAGTTCTTTTCATCAATTAATTTATTTCCCTCGAGGCAAAGTCCATAAACATTCATTTCCATCGAGCGAATGGCTTTGTTTAAGGCCCCTTCAAATGTCCGATCAATCGCCATGACTTCCCCAGTTGCCTTCATTTGCGTTCCTAAGGTCCGGTCCGCTTCAGGGAATTTGTCAAAAGGAAAGCGAGGTAGTTTTACCACAATATAATCAATCGCCGGCTCAAATGATGCAAAGGTATTACCTGTTATCGGATTCACAATCTCATCCAAATGATACCCAATCGCACACTTCGCTGCCATCCTGGCAATGGGATAACCAGTTGCTTTAGATGCAAGCGCAGAAGAACGGCTCACCCTTGGATTTACTTCGATAATGTAATACTGATTCGATGCCGGATGAAGAGCAAACTGGATGTTACAACCACCGATAATCTTTAATTCTTTAATAACTTTTATAGAAGAATCACGAAGCATTTGATATTGGACATCTGTTAATGTTTGCGACGGAGCAACGACAATGGAATCCCCGGTATGAACACCAACTGGATCCATATTTTCCATATTGCAAACGATGATGCAGGTGTCATTGTCGTCTCTCATGACTTCATACTCAATTTCTTTCCAGCCTTTGATACTTCTTTCTACCAACACCTGCTGAATCGGACTTGCTGCTAAGCCTTTTTTTAGAACAGTTTCCAGTTCTTCATCATTATAAGCAAAGCCGCCTCCATCCCCTCCAAGTGTATACGCAGGGCGAATGATGACTGGAAATCCAATTTCCTTTACAAAGGACACGCCTTCCTCAAAGCTGTGAATTATCGCGGATTCTGGAATTGGTTCACCAATTTCAAGCATCAAGTTACGGAACTTTTCTCTGTCCTCACCATTTTTGATAGACTCAACAGATGTTCCTAATAATTCAACATTGTATTTTTCTAAAATATTTTGTTCGTAAAGCTGCACAGTTAAATTCAGACCCGTTTGGCCGCCTAGTGTACCAATAATTCCATCTGGTTTTTCTTTCTTGATGATTTTTTCAATGGTTTCAACGTTAAGCGGTTCAATATATACCTTATCGGCAACGGCTTCATCTGTCATGATGGTGGCCGGGTTATTATTAATTAAAACAACTTCAATTCCTTCTTCTTTCAAGGCTATACATGCCTGTGTACCTGCATAATCAAATTCTGCAGCCTGCCCAATAACAATTGGACCTGATCCAATCACTAGTACCTTTTTTAAACTTTTATTTAATGGCATAAACAGTCTCTCCCATAGAAGCTATCTGAGTTACGAAATTTTTTAAAATATATTCTGTATCACTTGGTCCTGGATGGGCTTCAGGATGAAATTGCACGGTTTGTATCTGATGGTTCTTATGCATTAGCCCCTCAATCGAACGGTCATTTACGTTTCGGTAGGTGACATCGAATTCCTTGTTGTCAATACTTTCGTCAACTACAACATAGCCATGATTTTGTGCTGTGATTTTCACTTTTCCAGTCGTAAGTTCCTTAACTGGATGATTACCACCGCGATGCCCATAGGCTAGTTTTTTCGTTTTAGCCCCATATGCAAGGGCGATTAATTGATGCCCAAGACAAATACCCAGTGTAGGATAGTTCTGACTTATTTTTTTTATTTCTGGAAACCATTTTTTTAATTCCATTGGGTCCCCAGGTCCATTACTGAACAGGACACCATCTGGATTCAAGGCCTTTATTTTTTCATAAGGAGTATTGTATGGGACGATTGTTACCGCACAGTTTTCATCTAGCAGGGCGTTGAGAATCGACTTTTTAAATCCATAATCCATGAGCACCACATGCGGCCCTTGGTTTTTGAAATATTGTATTTTTTTAGTTGATACTTTCTCCACCCAAAATGAAGATTTTTCTGGTGCTGATATTTCGCCATTCTTGGACTGGCTTAAATACCCTTTTACCGTCCCACGGCTGCGAATGGTTTTTACTAAAAGACGCGTATCAATTCCTGCAATCCCAGGAACTCCTGCCTGCTTTAGTTTTTCAGAGAATTTATTTACGGATTGATAATGGCTCGGTGTTTCACATAAATCACCGATAACCACCCCTGATAATGCTGGTGTGATGCTCTCATCATCGATTGCGTTAACCCCATAATTACCGATAATGGGATAACAGAAGGTAATGATTTGTCCTGCGTATGATGGATCGGTGATAATCTCTTGATACCCAGTCATGCTTGTATTAAAAACCACTTCTCCTAGAGACTCTTTTTCGGCACCAATTAGTACCCCCTCAAATACTTCTCCCGTTTCCAAAGTAAGGTATCCATTCTGCAACATACTCACTCGCCTTTCTCAATACCTTGGAAAGTTATTTCCAATGCTTTAATAAATTCATTTATTTCTTCCTTTGTTACTGTTAACGGAGGTAAAATTCTCACTACATTTGGTCCGGCTGTTAAGATAAGAAGATAGTTTTCGATTGCCTTTTGAACAATTTCTAAAGCATTCGTGTCGACGACCATTCCCTTTAATAAGCCGAGTCCGCGGATATCTTTTATAAAAGAGTACTTTTCCTTCAGTTCTTGTAACTTTTTATCTAAGTACCCTGAAATTTCGTTGGCGTTATTTAATAAATTACTTTCAGTAATATGTGTAACAGTCGCGAGTCCTGCTGCTGTTGCTAATGGATTTCCTCCAAAAGTACTGCCGTGGCTTCCTAGGTCAAATCCTTTAGCGGCTTCTTCTTTTGCGATAATTGCTCCAATTGGAAAACCTGAACCAAGTCCCTTTGCAATGCTAATGACATCGGGCTCTATGCCGTATTGTTCATATGCAAACAGTGTGCCTGTTCTACCGATCCCTGTTTGGATTTCGTCCACCATCAGGAGGATTTCTCTTTCTTGGCAAATCTTTGCAAGTTTACTAACCCATTCTTGGTTCGCTGGGATGACTCCACCTTCGCCTTGAACAAGCTCAAGGAGAACGGCTGCAGGCTCGAGTGTATAGAGCAGTTCAAGTGCTTCTTCATCATTAAAAGGAAGATAATTAAAACCGGTTACTAACGGAAAAAATCCTTGCTGAATTTTTTCTTGTCCTGTTGCCGATAAGGTGGCTAGTGTTCTACCATGAAAGGACTGCTGAAATGTTACTATTTCAGGTGATTCCTTCCCCTTCACTTTGTTGGCATACCTTCTAGCTAACTTGATCGCTGCCTCATTTGCTTCCGCCCCACTGTTACAAAAGAAAACTTGGTCCCCGCAACTATTGGCGGTAAGAAGAGCGGCCAATTGCTGCTGATTCGGTATGTTATAGAGGTTTGAACAGTGCCAAAGATTCTGTAATTGCTCCTCAAGTGCTTCTTTTACGACATCAGGCACATGCCCTAGGTTACAGGTCGCTATACCGGAAGTGAAATCTAAATACTGAGTACCCTTTTCATCCCAAACATAGCTTCCCTTCCCTTTAACGACAGTAACAGGGAATCGACTGTATGTTGCCATCACTGGCGAGGCTAGGGAGATTGAATTATTGATTGACATTACGCGATCCCCTCTTCTAAAACAATTTTTGTGCCAGTCATTTTACCATTTGTATAATCTATTAAGCTACTTTTTTCAGAGCCATTGATGATACCCACTTCGGGTATTTTGTGGGCAAGACCATCAATTGCGGCTTTTACTTTGGGAATCATTCCCCCATAAATAGTCTTATTATTTATCAGTTCCTCGATTGTTGCCTTTGAAACTTTATCAAGTTTTGTCTTAGCACCATTTTTCTCAACTAGGATTCCAGGGATATCACTGATAAAACATAGGTTTGCTCCTAAAGCTTTGGCTATAGCTGAGGCAGCGATATCACCATTAATGTTATATCGTTGTCCACCTGCATCGATGCCGACTGGAGAAATTACAGGAACATTTCCTTGGGCAATGATTCCCTCGATTACTTCGTGGTTAACACCAATTACTTCCCCAACAAATCCTAATTTATCTGCATTTTTAGTTGGTTCAGCTTGTAAAAGGCAACCATCCACGCCACTTACGCCAATGGCCTTTCCCCCAACTTCGATAATGTTCCGAACAACTTGTTTGTTAACTGAACCGCTTAATACCATTTCCACTATATCTAACACTTCGTGATTGGTTACTCTAAGACCATTCACGAAGGTGGTTTCGACGTTTAGATTTTTTAATAACGATGTGATTAGTGGACCGCCGCCATGAACGATGATCGGTATCCATTCACCAGATTCATGAAGTGAAACAATATCTTCATAAAAGGATCTTGGGAGATTATCTAACACACTTCCGCCGCACTTAATGACTATATATTTCATTTTCAGGTCCTCCCTTACGTGCGGTAAGATGCGTTGATTTTCACATAATCATAAGTTAAATCGCATCCCCAGGCTGTAGCGTTATATTTACCTTGATTTAATTCAACACTTAATTTAACATTTTCCGACTCTAAGTATTCCTTCACTTCTTCCTCAACAAAGTTGCTCGGAAGTCCATTTTCGAATACTGTAAATGGTCCAATTGCCACCTTAATTGCGTTAGGTTCAACTGGTACACCACTGTAGCCAATTGCAGTAACAATTCTTCCCCAGTTTGGATCCGTTCCATAAATTGCAGTTTTAACTAGGTTGGATGAAATAATCGCTTTACCGACTGCACTTGCGGCGTTTTGACTGTAGGCACCATTTACTTGAACTTCTACTAGTTTTGTAGCACCTTCACCATCTCTTGCAATTTTTTTAGCAAGTGACTCACAAACGATTTTTAACCCTTGTTTAAAAATATTCCATTCAGGGTGATCTTTAGTTAGTGGTTCATTATCAGCCAAGCCATTTGCCATAACTAAAACCATATCGTTCGTACTTGTATCACCATCAACCGTAATCATATTGAAAGTTTGATTAGTTATATTTCTCAATGCTCCAAGCAGGTCTTCTTGGGCAATGTTTGCATCTGTTGTTACAAATCCAAGCATGGTAGCCATGTTAGGGTGAATCATTCCAGAACCCTTTGAGGTACCGCCAATGGAAACTGTTTTTCCATCGATTTTCATTTGCACTGCTATATGTTTGATACAAGTGTCAGTTGTTAGGATAGCATTCATAAAATTATTTTCATTTTCATTATCTTTATTTAGGATTTGTTTTATCCCTGCATTTACTTTATCCATCGGCAGTAGTTCCCCGATCACTCCCGTTGAAGTAACCGCTACGAGATGGTCTTGTATTCCCAGCTGGCTTGCAAAGCCCTTTTGCATAGCGAATGCATCAAGTAAACCTTGCTCTCCTGTACAGGCATTGGCATTCCCAGAGTTTACGATAATTGCTTGAATCTTATTTTCTTTTGCGATACTTTCCTGGGTAACTAACAATGGAGCTGCTTGAAAGGTGTTGGTTGTATACACTCCCGCAGTTGTTGCAGGAACTTCTGAAACGATATATCCGAGATCAAGTCTCTTTCTTTTTATTCCACAATGCATGCCGCCTGCTTTGTATCCTTTAGGTAAGGTCACACTACCTTCTTCTATAATTACGATTTCATTTGTTGATGTAGCTTGTGTCAATTTAATTTCCCCCTTCAAATTTCCCTTCGTTCTATACATAAAAGGTAGTAGTTTTACTCATGGATACATTGGAATGTCTGTAAGTCCTGTTCGCTCATCCCAGCCATTCATCAAATTCACATTTTGGATGGCCTGCCCGGCAGCCCCTTTAACTAAATTATCGATAACTGAAATGATGGTCAGGCGGTTTGTTCTTTCGTCAACATGCAGGCCGATATCGCAATAATTTGAACCGAGTACCTCTTTTGTTGATGGTACATTGCCTTCTGGCCGCACTCTTATAAAATGAGAATCTTGATAAAATTGTTTATATAAATCTATAATTTTTTTTGATGAAATTTCTTCTGTTAGATTCACGTACATCGTGCACATGATTCCCCTTGTCATTGGAACAAGATGGGTAGTAAATGAAATGGTAATTGGATTACCGCTCTCATCTGAAAGTACTTGCTCAATTTCCGGAATATGTTGATGTGCTCCTAGTTTATAAGCTTTTAAGTTTTCATTGATTTCCGAATAATGGGCTGTTAAGGAAAGTCCTCTTCCAGCGCCAGAAACACCAGATTTTGCATCAATGATAATCGACTTTTCATCAGCCAAATTTGTTTTTAATATTGGAATAAGACCGAGTGTAGTCGCAGTCGGATAACAGCCCGGATTGGCTATTAATTTGGCCGGCTTTATTTGGTCTGGATAAATTTCGCTCAAACCATAGGTTGCTTGGTTTAAATATTTCTCCTCAGCAGGTGAATGTTTATACCAAGTTTCGAATTCTTCAGCAGACCTTAGCCGGAAATCACCGGATAAATCTATACTTTTAATCCCTCTATCAACTAGTTGTGGCAAAAGTTTGCTGCTCACACCTGATGGGGTTGCAAAAAATACAATATCATTCTTTTCAGACAATCTATCAACATCAAAGGTTTCAAGAGGTTGATCAACAATCTCAGAAAGATGTGGATAAATTCCGCTAAAGTTTGACCCTGATTGTGAGTTTGAAATAACTGAACCAATCTCCAAATAAGGGTGTTTATTGATTAACCTCACTAATTCAATTGATCCATAACCGGTACCACCAATAATTGCAGCCTTCAATTTACCCATCTCCTAAGTGTCTTTCATAATGTATTATTATACATACATATATATAATTATTCAATAAAAAACAGCTTAATTTTCTGTTTTTATTGAAAATAATTGCCTATTTTTTTGAAAACGCTTACAAAAAAAGGATGTTAGAGTATACAATTTTTATACATCTTTATGTATGCAAAAGACAGTGAACATGTTAAAGTCCACTGTCTTTTAAAGAACTTCTATATAAAGATTGAATCTATTTAGATATTAAAAAATCTTTTGTATTTATCCGATTGTTCGTCTATATTTATATTGTTTCCATTGAAAATGAATGAAACAACCAATACAAAAACCCAAAATGGCTACAAAAGCCGCGACTGCAACAAGTGCAGTGAAAATATAACCAACCGTGTTCCAACCAAGAATAAAGCTAAGGAAGCCTATTCCAAGACATGCCACTGAAATCCTCTGATTAAATTGCTGCTGTTCCCAATCTTCCGGAATGTAGGACTTTGGGTCCTTCCTTAAGAATTGTTTTCGAATCTGCATAATTGGATTATAACCAAAGATAATCCCCGTAAGCCCAGCAATCAACGGAACTAATAAATACCACTCTAGCCCTGACACCCATGTTAACATCACACTAAGAACTATAATGGATTGATTTGTTCTAACTAGAGGCCGCGGAATCGATAAAATCTTATCTGCCAACAAAATCCCCACCTTTCTTATTGGAATTGTATGCTTAAAGCCATTTTAACTTGAATGATTTAGATTGTATAGTTATTTGTTTTTTAAGATAAATTTGTTGTTTTATAAATATTTCCTTACAAAATAGAAAAAACACTCCTCTGAGTGCTCAGGCTGTCGAGAAACTTTCGACAGCCTCTTATTTTCTACAATAACTTTAACCATTCACCGCGTTAATTTATTATAATATTATTAATATATAGGCTTTGCAACATGTCTGTTGATTTGCTCTCCAGGCACTTCGCTTTCCGCGGGCGTCCCGGGGAGCCTCCTCGGCGCTGAAGCGCCTGCGGGGTCTCCCCGGCCCCGTACTCCCGCAGGAGTCTGCGTGCCTTCCGCGCAAATCAACAGAACTGTAAAATCAATAATACACTGCTCTTAACACAACCAAACAATAAAAAATTAATTGGTGAAATCTATGTTTAAACCAAGAGTATCTACCCAAAGTGAATATGAATTTGTTTCTATTGATGAATTGGTTCCTGACAGTCACCTTCTTCGTTTATCGATAAATAGATTGATCTTTCATTCCTTCTTGAAAAGGTACGTCCTTATTATAGTGATGATAACGGACGCCCTTCCGATCCCCACTATTCTATTTAAAATGATGTTTATTGGTTATATTTATGGCATCCGACCCGAGCGAC
>NZ_JBPXRO010000053.1:0-22249 GCF_051842875.1 Neobacillus sp. C211 | reverse complement strand
GGTGAATGGTTAAAGTTATTGTAGAAAATAAGAGGCTGTCGAAAGTTTCTCGACAGCCTGAGGCTGCATCGCAGCCTTTTTTACAAAATTATTTTAGTAAGTCATTCACTTCGTTGGCCACTCGTATTCCCGATTCAATTGCACCTTGTATCCAACCGTGGGTAAGTGAGGTATGTTCTCCAGCAAAGTGCACTCTTCCCTCAGGTGTAGAAATATAAGGATATAGCTCCGAATCCTGTCCAGGTTCAAAAGCAGTAAATGCTCCGCAAGAATAAGGATTCGTACTCCAGCTAAAGGATGTTCCTGTAACGAACTCTGAATAAACCTGATACCCAAAAATTTCTGCCAAGTTCATTAGAGCATATTGGATCAGCTCTCTTTCAGATAAGCTTTCCAATGTTAAAGCCTCATCTGCCCATGTGTAGCTCGCGATAACTACCGCAGGTCCGGTGGTGCCAATACCATAACTTGGGTAATATGAAAATCGAATCGGCAGATCCGTTATCGATTTACCACCCAATTGACCTACTTTTTCCCAAAACCTACTTTTAAACTCGATAGCGATCTTTGCTGAGGCCATATAATTGAGCTCGCGAATAGCTGTCCTTTTATTATAGGAAAAAGACTCATAAGGTTCGACTTTTACAAATCGTAAGGTTGAAAAGGGGATGGTCACAATCGCAAGATCACCAGTTATACTGAAACTCTCATCGGTTTTTTGGTGTTTGCAATGAATCGTTACATTGTTTTGAGATTGAGATATTTTCATCATCTTTTGGTTGAACAGAATATTCTGGTTTAATTGCGGCAGAAATGCTTTTGGCAATCGGTCCATGCCACCTGTTATTTCATAAAATTTCTTTGTTTCTGTTAAGATGATGAGCTCTCGTAATACTTCAATAAAAGTCATCCCCATATATGCTTCCAAATCAATGAGAACACCAATCATATCAATGGCACCGTTTGAAAAATAATAGTTTAAGAACGATCCAAACGCTATATTTCTATATTGTTTTTCTATTTGTGGCCAATTCTTTTCTGGATCTTGGTTAATGAAATTGATAATTGGTTGGATGACAGAAAACAAAAGTTCCTCAGACGATTTCCCTCTTTCATTTGGCACCACGGGGAATTTTAAAATGCTCGGATCCTTTTCAAATAGTTGAAGACGTGTTTTAATGCCATTTGCGAAGATGAGGTCGTTAGGGGTCCGGTTAATGAATAGATTTGTAGGCAACTTAAATTTATTAATATATTCAAAGGTTAAATGATGTTTTTCAGGAATTCGCATGGGTCCGGCATTAAAGTATAAGTGATCGCTAAAGGGAGCCCTTATGGTGTAAACACGTCCTCCAACTCGATCATTGGCTTCCAGAATAGTGACGTGATGTCCCGCCTCTTTTAATAAAGAGGCAGCGACGAGTCCAGCCATGCCTGCACCGATTATAAGAATATGTCTAGGAACTTGTGATGTTTTTAGACCATCCCTAATAATTTTGAGCATTTGATGATCAGTTAGTTGAACATTCATGTAATGTGGCATCCTCCCTTACCTTTCCAAAAAATGGCTTATTGCATTATATACAAATAAAAGGATGCATATGTGCTATTTTCACGTTTGGTGATTACTCTTTCTATCGAGAACACCTGTGGCTTCCGCGTAAGGATAATCAATCATTATTGTTTTTTTATACTAAAAGTATGTGCTATAACAAATTTAGATTAGAAAGATGTTCTTATTAAAAGGGGGGCAATGATACGTAGATAATAGTTAAACAGGAAAAAAGTTGTATATAGTCTTTTAAAGCAAACTAGGTTAACCTAATAGTAATAAAAATGCTATCATAATATATAAATGGGAAATTACTAATGCTAAGGAGAACTAGATGAAAACTAATGTTCTGTTTGACACTAATAAAATCGATCGTAAGGCATTGCCGTATTATTATGACTATGCAAAAATTGTTTCTACACTTCAGGAGAAACTAATAGACGAAGTTGGAATCGATTTTCACATGTACTCGGATGAAGATACCTCAAATGAGATTTGGGACATTCTTGAGGAAGATCTGAAAGAGGAGTCTCCGGAAGTACAATTGATTTGTCATATTTATAAAGAAGGCGAGACCAAAACGATCTCATCCAACCATACCGATAAAGCGATGGAGCTGATTGTTAAACCACGAATCACCAACGGACTTTTTTACTATCCGAATTATCAGGTTGCTTTGGCAAGATTGGTTATTTTTCAAAGTGACGGAGAAATGACTCGCGATTTTATTTTTGCCAAAAATGATGCATGCTTAGTTACCTTTTTGAAATATGTTCTTAAAAGAAAAAGAGATTATATTAAAAACTATGTGACTGTTTTTACGGATACAGAAGATGGGGTAGAAACAGAGATTGATAGTATTACGACTTTGGTAAGAAGAGAAGATGTATTTTTAGAGGATTCTTTAAAGAGAGAAATTTATCGATCGATTGACGAATTCTTTTCGGAAAGCGGTCAGTTTTTCAAAACGTATGATATTCCCTACAAACGCGGGATTCTTCTCTACGGAAAACCTGGTAATGGAAAGACCACTCTTGTGAAATCAATCGCCAGCAGCATTAATGCTCCGGTAGCTTATTGGCAGATCACTGAATTCACATCAAGCTATACGATCAAAGAGGTCTTTACGTCTGTATTAAAATTGACACCATTGGTTTTAGTCATTGAAGATATTGATTCCATGCCATCAAGTGTCCGGTCCGTCTTCCTGAACATTTTAGACGGTGCCACCTCGAAAGAAGGAATTTTCATTATCGGGACAACGAATTATCCTGAAAAAATAGATCCCGCCCTTATGAACCGCTCTGGCCGGTTTGACCGGGCATATGAGATCCATGTACCGACGAAGGAGCTTCGCTATCAGTATCTATTAAACAAGAATATCGCTCTAATTCTTTCAGAGGAAGAGATTCAGCAAGTTATTGATTCAACCAAGGATTTCTCTTATGCGCAGCTCAATGAATTGTATACATCGATTGCCCTTGAATGGCATTACGAACAGCAGGTTGATGTGAAGAGACTTTGTGCGGACTTAAAATTACTGCAGCAAAAACAACAAAAACAAGAATGGGACCACGCTCTCTCCTCTGCATCGATCGGATTTTCAGGGTTTGGAGATGATTAACTTTGATGTATTAATTCTAGTAAACCCAAAAGAAAGAGAAAATTGCTGATGAGAGTAATAGGGATTGATTTGTCCGGTCCAAGTAATCATAAAGATACTGTATTAACGGTATTTGAATTACAAGGTTGCCAATTAAATTTTATGAAGTTAATGAGGAATATTGGGGACCTGGACATTTTAAAAGAAATAGAGGCTCAAAGTCAAATAGATGAAGTAGTTATTGGTATAGATGCACCTTTATCTTATCAGGACGGCGGGGGAGATAGACTTGGTGATAAACAGTTGCGTCAGTTTATTGTTTCACTTGGGATGAAGCCTGGATCAATCATGCCGCCAACTTTAAATCGAATGGTTTATCTTACACTAAGAGGAATAAAGCTTAGTAGAGAAATCGGAAAACTAACTTCTAGTTATCCGATTTCCATTGTGGAAGTGCACCCAGGTGCAGTGATTGGTTCAAGACTCTCTCAAGAGGAATTGGAGTATGTTTTGAGTTACAAACAAAGTCTATTAGCGAGAAATTGGATTCGGAACTGGCTTGGTGAGCAAAAGTTAACTATGCTACCTGTTTTTATTGATGAGGAAAGTCATTTAATTGATGCCTGTGCAGCAGCATTAGGGGCATGGCATTGGAAGGATCCATCCTTGCAGCCAAAGTGGTCAATTCCTGCGAATCCTCCACTGCATCCATATGATTATTGTTGTTGATGGTTATTCTGCCACAGTACTAGATACTGTGGCGTTTTTTTGTCTGTACAGCGAGAGAATTGTATAATGCCCGTGGGGGGTTCAAATTAATCACAGACCGAATCTTCACTTACATACTTTAATATCATATAGGCAGGAGACGAAGGGAGATAATAATAATTTCCCTAAGTGAGTACGAAGGTAAAGGGGAGGGAAAAGGATGCAGCTTTTTTACACAGTCCGTCCTGATGATAACCTGTATCAGATTGCGAAGCGATGGGAGCACCCCTTACTATGTCGTTCAACCCGGGGACACATTGTTTCAAATTGCACGAAGATTTAACGTCATAACGGGTGGGCAAAACAATTATGAGCTAATTAGACAGATTAACCAGCTTCCAACCAATAATTTAAGTCCAGGAATGAAGTTGATTATTCCTTATGCACCTCCGGGGGACCGAGGAATGATTGCGTATACATCCAACCGAGGGGGAAGCTATGATTTATGGCTATATAATCCCGGCAATGGACAGAATTTACAGCTTACCAATGGTTTAGGAGAATCCACTTCGATTCCTTTTTGGTCCCCCGACAGCAGCAGTATCGCTTTCACAGGACGTAATGGAATTCTTTACGTTGTCCAAGTAGCTAATGGCTCCATTGCTCGTATTGATCGGTTTGCAGAAGCGGAAGGTCAATATTTAAGTTGGTCCACGGACAGTCAAAAATTAGCCTATTCGAAACAGAATGAAATAATCATGTATCATGTCTTCACACATTAATTCCAGCGAATAAACCAGTCAGGTACAACGGATGTCCAATGGTTTCCGAGTGGGACGGAGCTGCTGTATCAAGCACCCGATGGAGCAGGAATCAGTCAGCTTTTTCGGATTCAAACCGATGGAACCGGAAAGCGTCTAATTACTCAGAACACCGGTGGCCGATTGAATGATGTTCGTCTTTCCCCAAATGGGACATATATATTGTATACTTCTCCCGGAGCATGTATTTCCATAATTTATACCCTGGAACTTTCAACTGGAAGAGTAAATGAAGTGAGGGGGGGCCGCTTGCGAAAAACTATTTTCCGGTATGGCCGCCTGATTCATCATCCATCGCCTACAGTGCTACAGGTTAATTGAAGGGGTATTAATTAGATCTTTGCAATGGTCCCCGAGACCCATTTCTCCGCTGAGAAGGACCTATAAGAATCAAGTCTAAAATAGATAAGTTCAACCATTCCTTTTTTTGAGTAGAAAACAATTGTCCTATTTCATACATGAATGATAAAAAACAAGGAGGAATCTTCCAGTTTTAAATGATTTATTCTTTAGTTTAAATCTCGGCAATATTTTAATAGGAAGGACAAATCACTCTATTAAGCCATATAAAAGTATTCACTGAATTAATAGAATATTTTATTTATTTATCTCTTGTCAATTCTCTGAAAATTGCATATAATTAATTTTACCACTAGTAATAACTTGTTTTCCTCGCAGAAGTGTTTGCTACTAGATAAAATAAAAAATGAGTGCCCCACGTGTTTCGGGACACTCTTCTAATGTAAAAGAAATTCCTCATTGATTAGACTTTCACTATAATTAGTTAGATCGTTCTTCTAACCAGTCGGAAATGGTTGGATAAGTTATTTTTGTTGCTTGACTGCCATAAGTAATGGAGGTATGCCCGACAGGTAAAACTTTAAATTGTTTATCTTCACTAGAAATCTTGCTCATCAATGCTTCAACTTGATGCGGTGGGGCAATGAGGTCGTTTTTCCCAGCTAAGTTGAGCACATTTGCCTTGATATTTTCCAGTTTGACCTTTTGACCACGAATAACCATTTCACCTTTTATCAGTTTGTTTTTTTGATAAAAGTCTCTAATCCACTGACGGTAGGCTTCACCAGGGAATAAAATTCCGTCGTTTAACCATTTTCGCAGTAGTTTAAAGCTCTTTATGAAATTTTCATTGTCAGCACGCTCAACAAGACTAATAAATGGTCCAAAGTTGGTTCCAATTGGATTGATCATTTTATTTCCAAAGTCAATCATTTCTGGTGGAATCACACCAAGGGTTTCTACCACTTTATCAATATTAAAATATCGCTCATCTAACATCGCACCATATGCGCCGCTATTTTCAAAATCAAAAGGACTAGTCATAAAGACGAGGTTGCGGATTGGCAATTCAGGGTGTAATGCTGCAAATGCAGACGTGATCGTTCCACCCATGCAATAACCAAGGATCGATACTTCCTCAACATTAGATCTTCTCATTACTTTACGAACGGCACGTGGTATATAGTCCATAATATAATCATCCAGTTTCATATGTCTATCTTCGTAACCTGGTGTACCCCAGTCAAGAAGGTAAACATCAAACCCACGTTCAACCATAAATTCTATTAAACTACCACCTTTGGTAAGGTCCAATATATAAGGCTTATTAATTAGAGCATAAACAAATAGAAGTGGGGTTCTATGTTTTTTTGGTTGATCAGAAATATACCGATAGAGTTTTGCTTTATTTCTAGTCCAAACTAATTCCTTCGGTGTAGGTGCTACTTCGGGCTCGGCATCGGTCGTTAACACTTGAGATGCCCTAATTACACGTTGGTACATCTCTTGATACTTTTGAGGGGTAGCCTCTAGCATCTCATTCCATTCTTTTAGCATTTGAGCGTTAATAACTGTTCACTCCTTATATGATTTATTTACTCTTTTAATATATAAAGAAGGTTGTACATTCATGACACTTACATGTAAAGTCCACCGTTAATATTTAATTGCTGACCAGTAATATAGTCACCATCTTTACATAGGAAAACAACACCACGAGCGATTTCTTCTGGTTTGCCTAGGCGTTTTTGTGGTACTTTATCAACGATTCCTGCAAGAACTTTTTCAGGAATGGCTTGGACCATCTCGGTTCCAATAAATCCTGGGCAAATCGCATTAACTGTTACTTTACTTCTAGCAAGTTCAAGAGCGAGAGATTTAGTGTATCCAATTAGTCCTGCTTTTGCGGCAGCATAGTTGGTTTGTCCAAACCCGCCTGCTTGACCGATAATGGACGAAATGTTGATGATGCGGCCAGCATCTGATTCAAGAAGATAAGGTAATGCTGCAGATGTATTGTTGTAAACACTGTTTAAATTAACATCAATTACTTTTCTCCAATCTTCTTCTTTCAATTTTTTGAACGTGCTGTCTCTTGTAATTCCTGCATTATTAATCAGGATATCTAATTTACCATAATGGTTGATGGTTTCTTGTACAAGGTATGCTGCTTCATTACTTTCAGAAACATCTGCTTGAACAGCGTAAGCTTCTCCGCCAATTTCATTTATTTCTGCTACTACTTTATCTGCTAGTTCTTTACGAATATTATAGTTAATGACAACTTTCGCACCATTTTTAGCCAGTTCCAATGCAATTGATGCACCGATTCCTCTGCTGCCGCCTGTTACGATTGCTACTTTATCTTTTAATTCTGTCATTCTTTTCCACTCCCAATATATAGTAGTTGTTGTTGTAGTTGTTGTTATGCCAAAAGTTTTACATTTACATTTAAATTTATGTAATGCGTTTCTATTTCTTGGTTTCTACTGGTGTTTTTAACACATTAAGGATTTGGTTCAATTTTTGATCTAAATTCTTCATATCCTTTTTTAAATTCGACAATTCTGTTTTAAATGACTCTTGGTCTTGGTTATCCAAGTTCTCTTCTAATCTTTCTTCTAAATCATCTACTTTTGCATCGACATTGACAATCAGCGAAGAAATGTTAGCAATGTCATTTCGAGTTGGTACATTCATAAATTCTAAATATTTTACCGTTGACTCATCAATCATTTTTTTTAATTGAAGATTCATCTCCAATACCTGTCCCATGCCTTGAGAAGGGAAATCATTGCTTACTTTCTCATCGAATAACTTACTGGAGTGTGAATAAAGATCCTTCCACATTTCATAAAAATTAAAGTCTGTGCTCATTTTTTTCCTCCTACATTTGTTTTGTTGACCTATCCATCATACTAACTTCATCGAAATTTTAAAAGGTGAAAGATTAAAAATTATTAAAATACATTTCATCATTTTTTGACAAATTTCTCACTTTCTTGCGAATTGTAAAGTATTTTAACAAGAGTGATAATTAGCAATAATCCATCATAATATGGGTAAAAATGGATTTAATTTTGTCCAAAGCCTAGTTTCATCGCCACTTTTTTGTTTTGGATTTCTTTTCTCATTTGCCTAGGGATGCTGATGTTGTGCAAAGGTCTATCCTGAAAAGAAAAAAACGAGGTGATTTATTTTGGAGTTTAGTAAAAAGGTTGTGTTAATTACAGGTGGTGCACAGGGGATTGGAAAAGAAACGGCTAAACAATTTCTCCAAGAGGGTGCAAACGTCGTCATCTGTGATTATGATGAGTCGGCTGGTAAATCTGCATTAGAAGAATTGAATCATGAAAAAGTAGAATTTTATAAAGTCGATGTAACGGACAGCACCCAGATAGAAGAAATGGTTCAATCCACAATAGGTAAGCATGGCCGAATCGATATCTTAATTAACAATGCCGGAATTACACTTGATGGTTTTTTAACAAAGATGGAGGAATCGGATTGGGAAAGAGTCATTTCTGTCAATCTATCAGGTGTTTTTAAATGCACGAAGGCTGTAGCTCCTAATATGTTAAAGCAGGGGTCGGGCGTTATTCTTAACGCATCTTCCGTCGTTGGTTTATATGGAAATATTGGTCAAACAAATTATGCCGCGACAAAGGCGGGCGTCATTGGGCTGACGAAAAGCTGGGCAAAAGAATTTGGCCCTAAGGGGATCCGAGTCAATGCAGTTGCTCCAGGTTTCATTGAAACAGGTATGACTGCAGCGGTGCCAGATAAGGTGCTTCAATTTATGAAGGAAAAGACTCCGCTTAGGAAGCTTGGCAAACCAGAAGATATTGCCGCAGCATATGTATTCTTGGCTTCGGATAAGGCGAATTATATTAACGGAACCATCTTAAGTGTGGATGGCGGATTAGTTATTTAGACAATATAGCTGCAAATTGAGGGAGAAAATAATTATTTTCTCTCTTTTTGGTTTATTATGGTAACCACAATTACTAAATTGCTATATTACAATATATGGAGGTTCGGTCATAATCTTTTCGTTCATTTATTTGTTCAAATGCCAAGTTAGAATAAACTCGAAAATTGTTCTACAAAACATGTCAATTTACACGAAAGTTCGACAGAATTTTTTTGCCTGTTTTATTAATATTTTCAATCGATGTAATTACACCTTTTACTTTGCCAATAGTGGATTTTCTAGGCCTTTTTTAAAGGGGATAAACGTTGAATATGTCAGGTTAAGATCTTAATTTTTTTATAGCGATAAATAAAAAAACTCTGAATTTGTCGAATAGTTTGTCACGAAAAATACCGCGAAATGTAGTAAAATTTGTGAGGAATTATTATTTGAATACATAAATCACTTTTTGGGGGAAATCAGAATGACTGTAAATGAAGTTGTAATTGTAAGCGCAGTAAGGACAGCAATTGGTAGTTTTTTAGGGAGTTTAGAAAATGTTTCGGCTGTACAGTTAGGTTCTACTGTAATTAAAGCAGCTATTCAAAAAGCTGGAATTAATCCTAATGATGTAGATGAAGTGATTATGGGGAATGTTTTACAAGCAGGAGCTGGACAAAATCCGGCAAGACAAGCTTCTCTTGCTGCAGGTATTCCTCAAGAGGCACCAGCATTGACAATTAATAAGGTCTGTGGATCAGGATTAAAGGCTGTTCACTTGGCAACACAAGCGATTCTAGCTGGAGAGGCAGAAGTGGTTGTTGCAGGCGGTATGGAGAATATGAGTCAAGCTCCACATCTGTTAAAAGGCGGACGAAATGGATTTAAAATGGGCGATCAGAAAATTTTAGACAGTATGATTAAAGACGGATTATGGTGTGCAGAAAATGACTATCATATGGGAATTACAGCTGAAAATCTTGCTGAGAAATATGAAATCACACGTGCTGAACAAGATGAATTTGCAGCGTGGAGTCAGCAAAAGGCACAAGCAGCGATTGAATCCAATCGATTTGCTGATGAAATTGTCCCTGTTGAGGTACCTGGCCGTAAAGGACAAGTGACATTATTCAGCCAAGATGAGTTCCCACGGTTTGGAACGACTGCAGAAGGATTGGGTAAGCTTCGTCCTGCATTCAAAAAGGATGGATCTGTTACTGCTGCTAACTCTTCAGGAATTAATGATGGAGCGGCAGCATTTGTAGTGATGAGCCGTAAAAAGGCAGAGGAATTAGGCGTAACCCCTCTAGTAACAATTAAAGCAAACGCTACTGTAGGTGTGGATCCGAGTATTATGGGAATCGGTCCTGTCCCTGCAGTGAAAAAAGCTCTAAAAACAGCGTCTTTATCTTTAGAAGACATTGAATTAATTGAAGCAAACGAAGCATTTGCGGCACAATCGATTGCTGTAGATCGCGAGCTTCAATTTAATAAAGAAAAGTTAAATGTTAATGGTGGTGCGATTGCACTTGGTCACCCAATCGGTGCAAGTGGAGCAAGAATTTTGGTAACTTTAATTCATGAAATGAAGAAAAGAGAAAACCGCTATGGTTTAGCTACGTTATGTGTCGGTGGAGGACAAGGTGTAGCAACCATTATCGAAAATGTTAAGTAAGAATGAATAAAAATTGTAAAAAATGTCTTGGAGATAACTCCGAGGCATTTTTTTTCGAGGTAATTTTTACCTTAAATAAAAATAAAATGCATGGTGATGATATAGAAGTAATTTAAAACAACGGCTGTGTTAAAGGTAAAGATGATATTGTAACCTTGTTGATGGAGCGGAGGACGCGAGACTTCTCCGGGAACATGGACAGGGGAGACCCCGCAGGCGCTTTAGTGCCGAGGAGGCTCCCCGAACCCGCCCGCGGAAAGCGAAGCGCCTGAAGCGGAAATCAACAAACTAGTTTAACACAGCCGTAACAAAAGGAGAGAAACTCATGCCACAAATTGATGTAAATCAACTAAACCAAGCAAAAGCAAATGTAGCACTAACAGAAGAATTGTTAACAAAAGCAATTGAAAAAGCAAATTCCGATCCTACTCTCGCCCAGGAAGCGATGAAACAGGCATCAAACGAAATTTCGTCTGCTTTAACGGCCGTAACACAAGTACAAAACACATCTAAAGCCCAATCGACAGAATGATAAAATAGTTTTTCCAAATATTACTGTGTAAAAAGTTTTCCCATGCAAGGCTAGATACCTGATAAATCAAAGAACACCCCATAGAAATGGGGCGTTCTTTGTCAATATGACTGAAATCATCCTTCGATTTCAGTATGTTGAAATCCGTTTTTGGTGGCATACACTTCATACCATTTGTAATTTGGGGTTTTGAACCATTCGTACTGCGGCAAATAAACCAAATATCTTACATTGCCATCGGCATCAAACATTGTTTTAAATATTTTTACCGGTCCAATTCCAAATGTTTGATCTAAATAACGTTCCATGCCATCTCTGACAATATTTTTTTTATCTTCCTTTTCTTGCTTATGCAGCCTCATCAGCCCATCAATAAAAAGACTCAATAAGATTAGAGTAATAGTAATTAAAACGAATATTAGTAAATTGAACAAAAGAACAACCTCCTAAACTATTATGTATTGATTTCGATAAATAAATAGACTATGCCCCTTTTCTATTATAGATTCACTACGATTGTACATCCGATTGTTAAAAGAAGATGTGATGAAAAATACATATAAGCGACTTTCTTAAGAATTATTCGACTGTAATAAAGGAAAAAATAGATTTATGTCGAATTTTTACAAAACGGCAAAGGCAAATCTATTTAAGGGGGAATTAGATGATATTGGAAGCAGTTATGCTTAAGGTTAGACCGGGAATGGAAGAGGAGTATGAGGAAGCATTTCGTCAGGCATCAGAAATCATTGCATCTATGAAAGGTTACATATCTCACGAATTACAACGTTGTATAGAAGTTAAAGGGAAATATTTATTATTGGTAAAGTGGGAAACATTAGAAGACCATACAGTTGGGTTTAGGCAATCAAACGAGTATCAAGAATGGAAAAAACAGTTACATCGTTTTTATGACCCATTTCCAACTGTTGAACATTTTGAGAATATTCGACTTTGACACTTATTGGAATAGTTGAGGAAAAGGGCAGTTTACAGTTTAGGTATAACCATGTTAACTCAAGAAACGAAATAAGAGGCGGTCAATGTCAATCTACCCCAGAAACTCTGCCAGAGGGAAGAATTAGATTACATGAGAGATGGAAATGGACAGATACTGACCAAAGTGAGGGAGAATCCATTATTGAAGAAGTTAAATCATTATAAATAATATAAAGCAAGTAGTTTTATGAAAAATTCTATTCTCAATAGATAATATGCAAGATGAAGATTGGGCTCAAGTTCGAGAAATTTACCAAGAAGGAATTGCAACTGGAATTTAGGAATGAAAGTGAGTATAAACGAAGGATGAGGATTCCGCTTTTTTTAATATTTTCTTGTGTAAAATTGCATCTAAACTTCCAAAAGAATCCTATATCAATAAAAAAGCTTGCAGACTCATCTAGAAGCTAGATTGTGTCTGCAAGAATGAGGCTGCTGCCGGGAAAGGTTGTTTTACAATCCTTATTTCATACCATTAAAACTTACAGCTATTTGAGCTCCTACTACTGCATTGTTTTTAACTAAAGCAATGTTTGCATCTAGGCTCTTACCATCAGTTAATTCTTTCACCTTACCTAGTAAGAATGGCGTTACATTTTTACCGGATATGTGTTTTTCTTCTGCTTCCTTTAAAGCTGCATCAATTACATTAGTAATGGTTTTTTCATCCATGGCGAATTCTTCAGGGATTGGGTTGGCGATCACAGCTCCGCCTTTTAGGTTTATATCCCATTTAACTTTTAGCGTCGAGGCGATTGTTTCCGCATCGTCTGCACGGAAGTTCACTGAGAATTCACTATTACGCGTATAGAAGGCAGGGAGTACATCGGTTTGATAACCAATAACAGGTACGCCTTTTGTTTCAAGATATTCCATTGTTAACCCTAAATCTAGAATCGATTTGGCACCTGCACAAATGACGGCCACGTTTGTTTGTCCGAGTTCTTCTAGGTCTGCAGAGATATCCATGGTAGTCTCTGCACCGCGGTGAGCACCGCCAATACCACCAGTTACGAAGATATTAATTCCTGCAGCCTCGGCACAAATCATCGTTGCGGCTACTGTTGTTGCCCCCAGTTTTTTTGTAGCGAGTAAATAAGCTAAATCACGTCTAGATGCTTTTGCTACATCTGAACTCTTACCGAACATTTCTAGCTCTTCATCGGATAATCCAATTTTAATTTTTCCATCAACGATTGCAATTGTTGCCGGAACAGCGCCATTATCACGGATAATTTGTTCCACTTCACGTGCGGTTTTCACATTTTGTGGGTAGGGCATACCATGTGAGATAATTGTAGACTCTAAGGCAACGATTGGTTTTCCTTGTTCCTTGGCGATACGTACTTCTTCAGATAATGTAATGTATTGTTTCATGATAATTCCTCCATGTCTTTTTGTAGTTGTTCTGCTGATAAATCCTGTCTAACTGTATAAGATGATTGCAGTGTTTTAGAAGCATTCATACTCCCAGCTTTAGCAATTTCGACCAACGATTTACCTTCTAACCAAGAGTATATAACAGCAGAGGAAAAAGCGTCTCCCGCACCCGTTACATCGACGACTTCATTAATTTCAATAGAAGGTACATGAAAAATTCCTTCTTTTTTATTACCTATCATCGAGCCTTGTTTTCCATTAGTAATAACCACATTGGCTATCCCTAGTGCCAGCCATTTTTCTAATGCATTCTTCCAATCTTCCTCATTCTTGATTTCAGTTTGGAGGTAAGTTTCAGATTCATCTCGGTTCGTAATGAGCCATGCAACACCTTCTAAATTATCTGGTAATCGATTCATCTTTGGCGATGAAACGGGTATTAACACAATCGGTAAATCATGGCTATTTGCGAAATGACATAAGAATTGAACCGTTTCTTTCGGACAGTTTAAATCGACCATAATACATTTGGCGTGACTTAATTGTACGTCATGTTTAAGCAGTAAATCAGGTGTGATGGCCTCATACACTTCCATATCCGCTAACGCAATAACTAATTCTCCGCTTGAGTCTAAAACAGCCGTGTAGGAACCTGTTGATTTTTCAGGAAATTGGGTCACGGTTTCTAAGTTCATGTAAAGAGATGATGAATCTTCAATGACCGACCAGTCCTTATCGGCGCCGCATGTAGAAATAAGTGATACGTCCATTCCAAGTCGCCCTAGATTTTCAGCGATATTCCGGGCAACCCCGCCGGCATTCTGAGTGGCGTAAATAGGATTGGAAGTACCTAACTGGGCTTTGTCCTTGATATGGAATTTACGGTCAATATTAGCCCCGCCTATACAAATAACATGTTGTGATTCACTAAGAATATAAGCTCTGCCTAGAATATTACCTTTTTTAATTAAGCCAGAAATTATATTTGCAATGGAAGGCCTGGATAAGCCTAATATTTCAGCCAGTTCTTGCTGAGAAACATAGGGGTTCTTACGTATTAAATCGATAATCAATTGTTCTTTATCATTCATTCTTTCAGGCACAAACTCACCCCATTTAATCTTCCTAATCAGTACGATTACTTTGGACTAAAAGTTTTTAATTCTTTACGTGATTCAGGAACTTTTACATCACCTGATTTAATCTTTTCAACCCATTCTTTTATGGCAGCTTCAATTTCCGCTTTGTTTGTAGCTTTTGCATTGATAGGGGCTAAGCCAACACCATCTTCTGCTAAACCAAATAACGCAACTTCGCCGCCCGGGAAATTACCTTCTTTTGTTTTTGTTGCCAGGTCTTTAACAGCTACATCAACACGTTTTAAAGCAGATGTAAGAACCACATCTTTACCCATATCAGCTTGATCGCGGTCTACACCGATAGCCCAAATATCTTTGCCAGGGTCTTTTGCTTTTCGGTCATTTGCTTCTTTGAATAAACCAACACCAGTTCCCCCTGCGGAGTGGAAAATTACGTCCGCACCAGAAGAATACATTTTAGAAGCGATTGTTTGACCAAGTTCTGCCTTGTCAAACGCACCTGCATATTGCACGTCCACTTTTACCTCAGGTTTAGCAGCTTTAACCCCGGCTAAAAAACCAGATTCGAAACGTTCAACCACTGGAATTTCCATGCCGCCAATAAATCCAATATGGTTAGATTTTGTGGTTTTAGCCGCTGCTATTCCTGCAAGGAATCCAGCTTCTTGCTCTTTGAATAAAATACTAGCAACGTTAGGCTGCTTTACTTCAGCATCAACGATTGCAAATTTGGAATCTTTTTGCTGGGTTGCAATTTCCTCAACAGCTGCTGGCATCAAGAAGCCGATCGCATAAACTAAGTCAAATCCTTC
The DNA here is from genome assembly GCF_051842875.1 of Neobacillus sp. C211. Taxonomy (NCBI): domain Bacteria; kingdom Bacillati; phylum Bacillota; class Bacilli; order Caryophanales; family Bacillaceae; genus Neobacillus; species Neobacillus sp. C211. The sequence continues at coordinate 6,854 of NZ_JBPXRO010000053.1, read as the reverse complement.
ACGAGCAAGTTTATTTAAGTTTGTTGTATAATCGGCATCCGATTTGGATTGAAGGTAATCGTAACCGCCTATACCTTTTTTCAAACCGTTTTCTTCGCCAAAACTTTTGAGACCTTCCCAAGATGATTGGTTAAATGATTTGTCATCAACACCACCGATATCAGTCACCATTGCAGCAGTGAAAGTTTGATCATTCCCACCGCCTTTGGCTGCTTCATCGACTTTGTTGTCATTACTTTTTCCACAAGCGCCTAACAGTGTACCTGCAGCAAGAACAAGTGATAGTGCCATTCCAACTTTTTGTTTTTTCAAAATATGTACCCCCTTATGATGTTTGTTGGTTAAGTAAAACGTCCTTATAAACTTTTGTTTAAAGACTAAACTTATGTTTGAATTATACATCCTGCCAGTAGTTAGGTCAACCTATTTTAGCCGAAACTAAACAAACCTTTGCACTGTGAAAAGGTTTGTTTTTTTGATGTGGAATCATCATCTTTAAAACAGATGCAGTGGTGCCATTTTTCTGCGGTAGTATTCAAAATGTCTGCGGTTTGTAGGGAATGGATCACCGTGTGATTGAGATAAAAGAATCCGACTGTAAATTAGAAGCAGCATTAAGCGGTACCTATTATGGACAAATCTCTTGTTACTACGGTAACTTTTGTCCATCATAAAGCTTATGAAAGACAAATCCCTTGCTACTACAGTAACTTTTGTCCATCATAAAGCTTACGAAAGACAAATCCCTTGCTACTGCGGTATCTTTTGTCCATCATAAAGCTTATGAAAGACAAATCGCTTGCTACTACGGTAACTTTTGTCCATCATTATTGTGCTCGCCACCATAGAAAAAAGGGGTCGACGTTAACAATTAGCGGTTAATCGTGCCCGTCACCAAATAAAAATAGTGTCGTCGGTAAAGATTAATGGTTATCAAAATCCGGTTCATTTAGACCTGAAACCAGTGCGTCTCGAGCGGCAACTAAACTTAGTTTAATGAAAAAGAGCTGCCCGTTAAGTCGATCATTGTCACCGCTTAACAGAATCGCTTGGTCAATATAGTTAATGGTATCTTCCGTCTTATCTAATGCCAGTGAGATACGGTTGTCGGATAGATGAATAAGGTGTTGGTTATCTTGGCTTTGGGGAACAATAGGGGCATTTGGAAAAACAGGATCACTAGGAAAATGAGTATCGAAAGGTAAAGCTTTCATGGCAAGATAAGCCTCTGTGAGATTATCGACGACATCTTGATAGAATTGTACTTTAATTGGATTTGGTGGTAAAGGAAATGCGGACATTTCTAAAAAAAGGATTAAGGCACTATCGGCAAATCGAATGGCCTGTACCGTGTAAGCCAAGGCTGTTCTAACATTTGAAACTAAGTTAGAATACATTTATTTCACTCCCAAACTGTTGAATTGTTTTAGTGTATGTAATTAAGACGAGCCCGTAAAGGACACTTAGGTAATTTTATTTGATCGAATTATTGAGATAATTAATTAGGTTGGAGGAATGATAGATATGTTAAAAATTCGAAACGTAAAAATGGAAGATTTACCTGAACTAATAGTAATTGAACATCTTTGCTTTTCAAAAGAAGAGGCTGCGACGAAGGAAGCATTTGAAAAACGCATTCAATTTATTTCAGATAGTTTTTTTGTAGCTGAAGAGGAGGGGGTGATTGCTGGTCTTGTTAATGGTCCTGTCATTAATCAAGCGCACATTACAGATGACCTCTATAGTGATATAAAGGAGAATCCTGTGTCTGGCGGGCATCAAAGTATTTTAGGATTAGCGGTGTCCCCGTATTTTCAAAAACGTGGTGTGGCATCAGCGTTACTTGCATATATAGAAACAGAAGCAAGTGCAAAAAAACGTGAGACGATGACTCTCACCTGTAAAGCTGACTTAATTCGCTTCTATGAAAACCATGGATACCTCAACAATGGGGTTTCAAGCTCCCACCATGGTGGAGTGATTTGGTACAACATGAGTAAAAAGTTAGGGTGAATGTTTGGGTGATTTTATTGACCATATAGAAAAAAATCTTACAGATAAAAGGCATGAAAAAAGACGATTCGAGACAGAATCGTCTTTTTGATTAGGATAAATTTATACATTAACCTTGGCTTTTCCGTGATTAGTACCTTTGTTGCTCATTTTTCTAGCAAAAAGTAAAAATATATAATCGCATTCAAAGGTAGGGATGTTTTTGGTTCATTAATTTCAGGGCTATACATACATATAAAGTAGGATGTGAGAAAAGGGATAACATCAATTGGGTGAATGAGGGACAAGCACCGGAAGTATAGAATTTGAACTGAGAAGCTTGAAGTAAAAAAAGTGTTGGAAAGGGAGAAAAAATGGAATTTCTACAGGAAATTATCAATAGCTATAGTTCATTTTTTTCATTAGAAGCTTTTGAAAAGGTATTTTCTAATCCAGCTAGTTGGGGAGTCATTGGGACACTTGTTGTTCTTGAAGGGCTATTATCTGCCGATAACGCCCTTGTTTTAGCTATTTTAGTGAAAAAATTACCTAAAGATCAACGAAAGAAAGCCCTATTCTACGGTATTTTTGGTGCGTATTTTTTCCGAATTTTAGCCATAGGTGTAGGAGTTACTTTAATTAATATTGGTTGGATAAAAATTGTCGGTGGTCATTACTTACTTTGGATTGTCATTCAAAACTTTATCAAGAATAATGAAGGCGAAGATGAAGTCCCGAATAAAAAAATGGGATTTTGGAGAACGGTGTTAACGGTTGAGTTAATGGACATTGCCTTTAGTTTGGACAGTGTAATTGCGGCATTTGGAGTTTCTAATCAAGAGTGGGTCCTCTTTCTAGGTGGTGTGATCGGGATTTTAATGATGCGAGGGGTAGCTCAACTATTTCTAACATTGATTGAAAAGGTTCCTGAAGTGGAAACTACCGCGTTCATCTTAATTGCGATAATCGCGATAAAAATGATCATTTCTGCATTTGGATACCAATTAGACGAATTTGTTTTCTTTTCCATATTAATTGCGGTATTCTCAGGTACATTCCTAGTTCATGCAGTCAGGAAAAATTCCGGAAAAGAAAAAACCCTTTAATTTAAAATAATCAAGCTCAAAAGATCAGGAATCCTGGTCTTTTTTTAGTGGTAGAAAGAAAAGCAATTATTTCATAGAATCCATGTATTTCTGTATACAAATATTTCGGAAGTGAAAATAAATGAACAGTATGTTATTATTAACCAAAATAAAATGATCATTGGTAAGGAAAAAAATGGTACTAATTTGATCAAACATTGGAGATGGAATGCATGCTAAACTGGAAGCGGAATTTATGGGTACTTTGGATTGGGGTCTTCTTTACAGCCGCAAGCTTTTCCATGGTCATTCCCTTTTTACCAATTTTTCTTCTGCAAATAGGTGTGCACGAACATACGGAAATGTGGTCAGGATTATTATTTAGTTCCGCCTTTTTTGCAGGAGCGATTGCATCCCCGTTTTGGGGGAGGATGGCAGATAAGTACGGAAGAAAACCGATGATTATCCGTGCAGGATTTGTCCTCTTTGTCATCTATACGTTAATGGCTTTTGTTACAAATCCCTATGAAATATTAGTTCTACGCATTTTGCAAGGATTACTTAGTGGATTCATTCCTGGTTCAATCGCTTTGATAGGGACCAATACTCCTAATAATAAAGTAGGGTATGCCCTTTCCTTGATTTCTACCGCATCAGCATCAGGAACGATTCTTGGTCCCTTGTTAGGAGGAGGAATTTCTCATTTAGTCGGTAATCGCTTGGCCTTTGCTACTGCAGGCATGATTGTTTTTATTGCCACACTCCTTATCATCTTTTGGGTAGTTGAGGAAAATTTTACTCCGAGTAAGGTTCGGGGTTCTATTAAGACTGACTTTAAAGTAGCATTGTCCAATCGCCCTTTTTTACTCGTCCTTATTCTAACTGTTCTCACTAGCTGTTCTGTCATGACGATTGAGCCCGTGCTCCCTTTATATATCGTGAAACTGGGTGGGTCGTCTGAAAATGCCTCATTATTAGCGGGTGTAGTGTTCTCTCTGCCTGGAATCGCTAGTGCTCTTTTTGCTCCATTATGGGGGAAATGGGCGGACAAAGTTGGATTTCAACGTGTTTTATTTATCGGGTTATTGGGCGGCGGATTAGGAACATTTGCTCAAGTTTTATTTAGTGAGATTTGGGGATTTTCGTTCATTCGCTTTGTATTTGGGATATTTTTCTGTGCAGTCTTCCCAGCGTTAAATGGGCTCGTTGTAAAATCGACCCCAGAGGATTTCCGTGGCAGAGCATTTAGTTTGAATCAAACCGCTAACCAACTAGGCGGGATGATTGGGCCGATTATTGGAGGATTCCTCGGTGGAATGTTCCCGGTTCAAAGTGTTTTTATCGTAACAGGTATCTTATTATTAATTGCTACCAGTATGGCTTTTTGGAATGGTAATAATTTAAACAGTAGGGCGCTAAAGAGAAAAGCACTTTCCTGAATGATTCATAGATTATAAGCCCTCTTATCTATTGCGGATGAGAGGGTTTTTTGTGTTAAATTAGAAGCATAGAAGATTTATAAATAACTTGGCGCAATAGCTGATTTACATAAAAGGATGTGTAGGAATGTCTAATGAAATAAAAGAAAATAACACTAATCTTAAAAAATTTAGTGCGGACTGTGAAAATTGTTTTGGACTATGCTGTGTTGCGCTGCCCTATGCAAAATCGGCTGATTTTGCATTTGATAAAGAAGCAGGTACTCCTTGTCCCAATTTACAATCAGATTATCGTTGTGGTATCCATAAAAATCTCAGAAAAGAAGGATTTAGAGGCTGTGTTGGATATGAATGCTTTGGTGCAGGTCAAAAGGTATCACAAGTGACATACTATGGAAGGGATTGGCGGGATGACCCAGCCATAGCTAAAGAAATGTTTAATATATTTCCAATTATGCAACAACTTCACGAGATGCTTTGTTACTTAAATGAAGCGCTTAGCTTAGAAGATGCACAGCCTATCCATAAAGATTTGCAGTCAGTACTAGAAGAAACGGAGCATCTTACCCATCTGAATCCAAAATCTATCATAGAGCTTAATGTACAAGCGCATCGAGTGGACGTTAATGATTTACTTCTCCGTACTAGTGAACTTGTCCGTGCTAAAGTTTCACCTAAGAATGACAAAAGAAGGGGGAAAGACCTTTTTGGTGCAAAATTAAAAGGCGTTGACCTAAGGGGAGCTAATTTAAGAGGAGCGTTGCTAATTGCGGCGGATCTCCGGAAATCTGATATGAGAGTAACAGATCTGATTGGTGCAGACTTTAGAGATGCTGATATACGTGGTGCTGATCTCACCGGAAGTATCTTTCTCACACAAGCACAAGTCAATTCGGCATTGGGAGATAGTACTACCAAATTACCATCTGCTTTAAGAATTCCAGATCATTGGATAAAAGTTGGGTAATAACATGCATTTTGTACGCATATATAAAGACCACCTGAAATGTAAAGGGATACTGCAGGCTACATGGGAATAAGGAAACACGGTTAATGCTAACCGTGTTTATTTACAATAGGGGTAATTGACTTTTAAGTATATTAGCAGTCGTGATGTTTATTAAGATGCAGTGGAGGTGGGATAAGCCAGCCTTTTTCTTTGTTCAACCGAAGGACTTTTGCTCCTAACACTGCCTTTTGGTTATGGAATTGACCATACATCATGGCAACATCTTCCCGAATGGACTTACCAATAACCTGGCTGCAAGCTACTAAGCCAGCAGCAAGATCAGCAGAAAGTGTCGCTGCAATGGCTGGATCCGGGATTCTTGCTCCAACCGGTATTTCTTCTAAACATGCTTCAGGAGGCTCAGGAGCAGCTGGTGGTAAACCAATACCATTTTCTTTTAAAAGTTCTTCCACTTGTTTCTTTTGTTGCTGGCAGGTTTCAATTGCTTCAACTAATAACTTTTTTAGATCATCGTCCCCTGTATGGTTTAACATCGTTTGATAACCAGCAATCATACTATTTCCAACTAATTGTGAAGACCAGATATCGAAAACTTCACCATAGTGCAATGGCTCTTCTCTAGGATTTCCACTTAAAATTCCCATTGTTGCCCTCCTCAGTGTATAAGTTATTTTATTCATATCCAAGTGCCACCTTTCGTTTAAGCACAGCACATATATATATTGTCCGATTCATCGAAAATTAATGTGATTCTTTATAATGAAGAAATAAATTCTTGTTCGAATCACCGCATCTTTTTCTGCTGATTGGTTAAATTAATAGGCACTTTAAGAGTGGTGGTGAAAACATGACTAAACGGAATATAAAAACAAAATCAGGGCTACAAAGTGCAAAAAGTCTAACTAGTTCTGAATTTGCTTCCGAAATGAAACCGCAGAACAAAAAAGCTGAAAAAACACGGCCAACCACATAGATTTTATATAAATATTCAGTTTGAGTAAGCGCTAGAGATTTCCTCTAGCGCTTTACAATTGTTTGGATGATTTTAATTTTAGGTCATGGAATATACGGTTCGGTTTTAGCAAAAAACAGGATCTTAATTGGTCTCATTTGGAAAACATTTCTATTGAAGTGATCGTAAAGAGGATGTTATTATATCAAAGTTCCCTTTTGAGGTGGTCAAAAATATTAAATTTTTATTGACACCGATGCGGAAAATGTGATATATTATTTTTCACTTTTTAAAAAACACTATTTATAAGCTTTTTATTAGTATCAATCTTTTAAAAATGGATATATTTTTTAATTGATAAATTAATAGAAATGCGATATGATAGATTTTGTCGCTTCTTTAATAAGCGAATTTGT
>NZ_JBPXRO010000052.1:0-23322 GCF_051842875.1 Neobacillus sp. C211 | reverse complement strand
CACATTAGGTTGGTATGGGTATGGATACATACAAGGTGCATAGTACATGTTTTTCAATCCCTTCAAAGATTTATACAAATATCCTATTCACTATTTTAAGGGAATGTACTTATATTCAGGGTGACTTATTAAAGGAAACGAGGTTAGCCCAAAACAGTTGATCAATTTAATGGAACTATTTGAACACAAGATAAAGACTACCTTCAACTCCATCAGTTTGATACGAATATCTCTTGAATGCTCACTTATTCGCAGGATTTCATGACCCTTGTAATTGGAATTTCGGGTCATTGAACTGAGATCAGATCATTTTGGCTTCGTGAAGGCATAGTTAAATAAAGGAGTCAGCTACAACTCCATATTTTACCATATAATGTACATCTCCACGCCGTCCCTGGAGGCTTTCGGCCCGCCACCTAACTGTCTACGCTTAAAGCTAAAGTTACCTTTAGCCCTCCAAGACTCGCTACGAGCGAATGGCTAGTTCTTACTCGACGGAAATCCCACCCGCTATGTGATACGACCTATGCTCGGCTGCACAAGCACCCGTTACTTTAAGTATTATTCTTCACAATCTGCTGTTTGGTTTAAATACCTCATTTCCTATGAGAGTAGCATTTCAAAATGAATAATGATTATTAATTAGAAGGATAATACAGTTAAAAGGTCGTAAAGGATGATCACTTTTGGCTCTAACAACCCCTATAAGTTCTTCAGAAATAGGAACTCTTTGGCTTACATATCAAGAAAAAACTCTTATTTTAAGGATATTGGAGTACTTTATAAAAAAATCGGAGGAAGAGGAAGCTAGAAACATTTTGGGAGGCTTGTGGCAGCAACTAAATTATTATGTTTTACAAATGGAAAAAATATTTGATCAACAAGGAATTGTCTATCCAAATGGTTTTAAAAAAGAAGATGTTAACCTAGAAGCACCAAAGTTATACGACAATGGATTTGATATTATGTTTATCCGCATTTTAAAAGAAGTAAGTATGGGTATGTACACCATTAATATGAATATGGCATACAATGATGACGTTATGCGGATATACAAAGGGCTTACCGGAGTTACTCATGATATTTATGAGTTAGCTACTCTTTATTTACTCGACAAAGGTATATTGACCCTACCTCCAAAAGTAACGATGCCAAAGACAACCGAGTATATTAAAGACAAAAGCTACCTAAGAGGATTTGACCCATTCAATGACAAAAGAGCTTTAAATGATATTGAGATAGGTTTTCTTCACCATGCAATCGAAGCAAACAATATCGGATTTCAGCTCATGACTGGTTTTGCCCAATGTGCACAAAACAATTAAGTTAAACAATATTTTGTAAGAGGAAAGGAACTAGCAAAGAAACAAATAAAAATGTTCGAAGAAATACTTTTAGATAATGATGTTCAGTTCTCAGCCACTTCTGGAAGCACCGTAACGACTTCAACAATTGCCCCATTTTCTGATAAACTCATGATGAATTGTACATTCTATCTCAATGGGTTCAGTATAGTAGGCAGTAGTTTTGGAACATTTTTCACATTAAGGAACGATATTTCCATAAAAACAGCATTAATTGCAAAAGATATTTATTTCTATGGGATGGATGGAGTTAAAATTATGATTAAAAATGGATGGTTTGAAGAACCCCCTCAAATGGAAGATCGACCTAATTTAATAAAAGATAATTAAGATTAAAGATATAATCCGAATAAGTTTTATACATTTAATTCACAATACAGCTTTACCAAGATTTCCCTTAACCAAAAATTTTTGGTATATCAGAAGATAGGTAAGGGTTTGAAGTTATCGCTCCCTTTTCCCCCCGTCCGTACAATACGAATAGATTCAGGCACACGCATACCTCTTTATTAATTGAAGCTGGTGTAGGGATAAAAGAAATTCAGCAAAGGTTTGGGACATACCGATATTAATACCACAATGAATATTTATGCTCATATGACCGTTAATATGGAAGAAAAGGCCTCCCAGCAGTTTAGTAAACTGATGAAAGACCTTCTCCAATAGATCGGTTATTCTTTTTTTAACTTAATGCGGACAAACTCGCGGACAAGGTTTCCTAAAAACCCCTTCAAGCATTGATGTATCAAGGTTTTTTGACCCTGATTACATCATGCCGCCCATTCCACCCATGCCGCCCATGTCAGGCATACCCATGCCAGCACCAGCTGGTTCTGGTTTGTCAGCAACAACTGCTTCAGTTGTTAAGAACATAGCTGCTACAGATGCTGCATTTTGTAATGCAGAACGAGTAACTTTAGTTGGGTCAACGATACCAGCTTGAATCATGTTTACCCATTCGCCGTTCGCAGCGTTGAAACCAGTACCGATTTCTTCACGCTTTAAGCGGTCAACGATAACAGATCCTTCAAGACCAGCGTTGTGAGCAATTGTGCGTACAGGCTCTTCCATCGCACGTAATACGATGTTGATACCAGTTGCTACATCGCCTTCAGCTTGGATTTCAGCTACTTTGCTGTATACGTTAAGAAGGGCTACACCACCGCCGGATACGATACCTTCTTCAACTGCAGCACGAGTTGAGTTCAAAGCGTCTTCGATTCGAAGCTTACGCTCTTTTAATTCAGTTTCAGTCGCAGCACCAACTTTGATAACTGCTACACCGCCAGCTAATTTAGCTAAGCGCTCTTGTAATTTTTCACGGTCAAATTCAGATGTAGTTTCTTCTAATTGAACACGAATTTGGTTTACACGAGCTGCGATTTCAGCAGAATCTCCTGCACCTTCAACGATTGTTGTATTTTCTTTTGTAACAACAACTTTAGCAGCACGTCCTAGAGAGCTGATTGTAGTTGTCTTAAGTTCGCGGCCAAGCTCTTCAGTAATTACTTCCCCGCCAGTTAAAGCTGCGATATCTTCAAGCATTGCTTTACGACGGTCGCCAAAGCCTGGAGCTTTAACAGCAACTGCATTGAATGTTCCGCGTAGCTTGTTAACTACTAGAGTAGAAAGTGCTTCACCTTCAACATCTTCAGCAACTAATAATAGTGGCTTGCCTTGTTGAACTACTTGCTCAAGAACAGGAAGAATTTCTTGAATGCTAGCAATTTTCTTGTCAGTAATTAAGATATATGGATTTTCTAAAACAGCTTCCATTTTATCTGTGTTGGTTACCATGTAAGCAGAAGTATAACCACGGTCAAATTGCATACCTTCTACTACATCCAATTCAGTTGTGAAGCCTTTAGATTCTTCAATAGTGATTACGCCGTCGTTGCCAACGCGTTCCATTGCTTCTGCAATTAATTGACCAACTTCTTCGTCAGCAGCAGAGATGGAAGCAACTTGTGCGATCGAAGCTTTGTTTTCGATTGGTTTAGAAATTGCTTTTAATTCTTCAACAGCTGCAATAACTGCTTTTTCGATCCCTTTACGGATACCCATTGGGTTAGCACCAGCAGTTACGTTCTTTAAGCCTTCGCGAATCATCGCTTGTGCTAGAACTGTTGCAGTAGTTGTACCGTCACCAGCAACATCGTTAGTTTTGCTTGCTACTTCAGCAACAAGTTTTGCACCCATGTTTTCGAATGCATCTTCTAATTCGATTTCTTTGGCGATAGTTACACCATCATTCGTGATTAGTGGTGAACCGAATTTTTTCTCAAGAACCACGTTGCGTCCTTTAGGTCCAAGAGTAACTTTTACAGCATTTGCTAGAGCATCAACACCACGAAGCATTGCGCGGCGTGCATCTTCACTAAACATAATCTCTTTAGCCATTGTTTAAAAACCTCCTCATATTTTTCAGTTCTTTGTATTTTTAAGTAAGAATCTTATGCGCCAACAACAGCAAGAATATCAGATTCGCGTAAGATTAAATATTCTGTTCCTTGGTATTTCACTTCTGTACCGCCGTATTTTGAGAAGATAATACGATCACCTACAGAAACTTCAAGTGCTACACGCTCTCCGCTTTCAAGTACGCGGCCAGTACCAACGGCAACAACTTTTCCTTCTTGAGGCTTTTCTTTCGCTGAATCCGGTAATACGATCCCGCTTGCAGTTTTTTCTTCTGATTCAACAAGCTCAATGATAATACGATCACCTAATGGTCTTAACAAATCAAACAACCTCCTCAAAAATATATGTAATTCTGACTTATTAGCACTCTCTACGAATGAGTGCTAACACAATTATTATAATAATGAATCTCTAATTCTTTTGCAAGTGTGAAGCATAAATTTTTTCTAAAAAAAAATTATCCGATTGACAACCTTATAAAGTATGCGAAAAACGTCATTTTCTATACCCATTTTTTTAAAAAGTCTTTCTAAATTGAAACAAAGCCAGTTTTAAGAGTAGAATGAAGAATAGTATATAAAGGCCCGAGCGATTTGACTCCCTGTAAAATGAATGATTATAAATTGACTATTCGTCAAAAATATAAAATGGAATCTAAAGGAGACTAGATTATTTGAAACGGGAATATTGGAAAATCATTATTGTTTACATCGCGATGCAGTTTTCTAGCCTAATCGGGATACCCCTATTTTTGTTTGGCTTTAAATACTTTGGGATCAATCAAAGTCTTGCTGTTCCTTCCTGGCTTCTAGCTAGTTTTACGATTGCCTTATTACTCATTATTTTTATATTAAGGAAAGAAATGAACAACCGAGGCTTCAGCAAAAATGGCGGTTCTTTCGGTCATTCGGTGGTATGGGCCATTTCAGGAATCTTCCTTGCTTTAGCAGCCCAGTACGCCGCCGCAATCATCGAGAACCTATTTGGCATCAATATGGGTTCTGAAAACACAAAGGATATTCTAACGATAATTGAGGCTTTTCCCTTAGCGATTATAGTCACGAGCATCATTGGGCCAATCCTAGAAGAAATTGTTTTTCGAAAAATTATTTTCGGAGCTCTTCATCAACGATTTAACTTTTTTATTTCTGCTCTTATCAGTTCAGTCATTTTTGCCGCGGCCCATATGGAGTTTCAACACATTCTGTTATACTCGGCCATGGGCTTTACGTTCGCCTTTCTTTATGTAAAAACAAAATCCATTTTCGTCCCAATATTTGCCCATGTCACAATGAACACCTTGGTGGTCTTGGTTCAGTCGGTGTACAAAGACGACATTGAGAGGCTCCAGCGAGAAGCCGAGGCGGTTCAAAACTTTATCGGAGGATTTCTATGAAACGTTCACCTTTGTTTTCCGGATTAATTTACTTTTTGCTTGGCGGGTTGTTTACTTACTTTGCCATTGATAATGTTCAAAAAAATGGATGGGGGTTTTTCAGTTACCTCCTCGTCCTATTAGCAACCTTTGACTATGGCTCAGGCCTAAAAATGATTATCTTTCACGTTAAATACAAAGATAAAATGAAAAAGAAATAAAACAAGGTGTCAGGCACCATGTGAAAAATTCACATGGTGCCTGACACCTTTTCATTTTGAAGCCTCTTTTTTGTGAATCACCATACGCTCTTTTCCTAGGATAAAAATGAATAGGAAGGCTAGACCTGCGGGTACGAGTGCCCATGTAAATGTGTGGACGATGGAACTTGAGAGTGCATCTGTTATTTTATCGAGAATTTGTGGTGGAATTAATTTTCTTGCTTCCTCCGATAATAAGGCCCGCGAATCTCCGAAACTCTGACCCTTAGGAATCGGTCCCATTCCAGCAAAAGCATTTTCCAACCCTTCTTTGAGATCACTTCGTTGGATCGTACCAAAAATGGTAATCCCGATCGTCATTCCTAAGGAACGAATAAAGTTACTAGTGGATGTTGCTGAGCCCCTTTGCTCAATTCCAAACGGATGAATCGCAGCCATGCTTAACACAGAAAAAGAGAAGCCGACACCTAAACCAATTATAATCATGTAAAGCGTCAACACCGCTCTGCTTGTTTCTAGTGTAATCGTACTCAATAACAATAAGCCGCCAATCAAAATAACTCCGGAGATAAACATAATATTTCGATAGCTCATCTTCGTTGTCAAAAAACCGCCCGCTTGTGCGGTAACCACCGAGCCGAGCATCATTGGCAATAATATTAACCCTGAATTGGTAGCAGTCCCGCCATAAACCCCTTGCACAAAAATCGGAATGTAAACCGTAGCTGCCATAAATGCAGCACCGTAAAATAAGCCAACGAGTGTACTGCCTGCAAACAAGCGGTTTCTAAACATGGAAAAGGAAATAATCGGATCCTTTGCTTTTGTCTCCACAAATAAAAAGATCAAAAATAGAATCGCAAATCCTGCAAACAGGCTGATGATCACGGTTGAATTCCAGTCATATTTTTGCCCCCCAAGTTCAAGCGCAAACATTAGACAAACGACGGCTCCGACCAATGTCACGGCCCCCGACCAATCAATTATCTGCTTTTTGTGAATTGGAGATTCCTTATATGCGATAGTAATAAAAACGAGTGATAAGATCCCTAGTGGCATATTGATGTAGAAAATCCAATGCCAGCTGATATAGTCCGTTATATACGCACCAAGCAATGGACCAAAAATACTCGACAATCCAAAAACGGCTCCGAACAAGCCCCCCATTTTCCCACGTTTTTCAGGGGGAAACAGGTCAAACATTATCGTAAAGGCGATTGGGACAAGCGCCCCACCGCCAATCCCCTGAATGGCACGATAGATGCTTAACTGGGTGATCGTTTCAGCAGTACCGCACAAAGCGGAACCCACCATAAACAAAATCAATCCGAAAATAAAGAATCTTTTTCGACCGTACATATCCGACAACTTACCGAAAATCGGCATCCCTGCCATCTCAGCTACCATGTAGGCAGATACGACCCAGACAAAGCTCTCCAGACCACCGAGATCACCGACAATCGTACCCATTGCGGTTACAACAATCGTATTATCCATCGAGGCCATTAAAATCCCCAGCAATAACCCCGCAACAACCAATCCTAATTTGCTTTCTTTTGTCACCATCACATTTCTCCTTTATATCTTAATCGTCGTTTTTATTGCCGCCCTCGGATCATGCGAGAAATCATTTCGATACTCCACCACTCCTATTTGGCAGCCAGGTCCAATTTCCACCTTGTTGCCCCGAACAATATCAGCCTTGGTATTTTCAAGGTAGATATCATCTCCTTCAATGACTTTCGCACTTAGGGACCCTGCCTCTTTTCCAAAGGGGAGGAATGAGTTACTTCTTTTTTTGACGGTTATTTTTCCGCCGCCGATTTCCTCAACTGTGCTTTGCCCAAAACGCAAACCGACCTTAATGGTATCAGCGCTCAGTAATCCTTTGATCTCAAAGCCGCCGCTAGAGTCGAACGTCTCATACTCCACATCGCCATTCACTGAGATACTCCCTTTAATGTTTGCTTCATCCCCTGTCAGTCTCTCGCCGACTTCCAGCAATCCGAAAATTTTTATCTTTTTTAAAAGAGCATTGCCACCGACCATCATCGTTCCCATGATCAGTGTTTCCTCTGCATCCATATTCCCTTTGATCTCTGCTTCACCAAATACTTTTACCGAGCCTGTTTTGACATTTTCGACGGCTTCACTCGTACCATAGACATGGAAAGTCGAACTTTCCACAGCATTGACAATCGTTCCTTCCCCTCGAATACTGATTTTATCGTAACGGCCGCCAGGATAGCTGCCCGAGCCATTGATAATCAGATTTTCGCTTCTTGTCATTTTCTTATCCCCCTTAAACCTTTCTGTTCTCAGTAACAATTGCCTTTTTATCCATCGAAAATTCCTCAGTGTATTCCACTAGACCAATTTGACAATTTGGACCAATCCACACCTGGTTCCCACGAACCACTTTGGCAATCGTATTTTCAAGTTCAATTTTATCCCCTTCAATTAATTCCGTTTCAAGCTGTGGTTTAAAAAAGGCCTTAAGCAAATTACCGACTAAGGATCCCTTCGCCTTTACCGTAATCGTTTGCCCGCCGATTTCTTTTGCTTTACATTCTCCAAACATCTTTATGTCAACCTGGTCTGCATTTAGAAGTCCGCCAATCGTAAACTGCGATTCTGCTTTAAAAATTTCCGCCTCACAATCCTCACCAACCGTAAATGTTCCTTGAATTTTTATTTCCTCACATTTAACCCTGCCGCCAACGGTTGCTTTACCAGAGACCTTTAATTTTTCAGCAGATAGGTTTTTGTCGATCCTTGCTGATCCATCAATCGTTAGGATCTTACTGTCGATACTCCCTCTGACCTTCGCATGTCCGTTTACTTTTGCTTTTTCAGAAATGACGTTTCCATTGAGAATCCCGGAACCATTACAATCCAGTTCCAGGCATTCTAAATCATTGTTAACCGTCCCTCGGCCATTTAATGTGACAACGCGGAACTGTCCCCCATTGGATGCACCGAAGCCATTAATAACCAAGTCTCCCCTGCTTTTCGTATCCATCATCATTCTCCTTTATAATAATTTCGCTTTAATTTCTTCCATGCACGTCATCAGCGACAAAGCGGCAACAACTTTTGTTCCGCGTTCAAAATGAAATTCTTCTGCATTAATTAGTAACAGACATGATGACATGCCCAGTTTTCTGGTAATCACCAATTCACAGCTTTTTTGCTTGATTACCCCGGCATGATCCTTTAACACCTGCAAGACCATCTTCCCTTCTTCCAGGTTAATTTCACCCGACTGAAGCAGTTTTTCTAAAACAAACACTTCGAGCATACGTGTAAAATTAAATTGAAGAATGCCCTTTTCTTGTTCTAGATAAAAATCGACAACCATTGTCGAAACAATGTTACGTTTCACTAATTCATCTTTGGTATAATTTAAATTCGTTACATTGGTTGAAAACATGTCAGCTAGTTCATCCAAAGATAAGTTTTCTTTCATCGTTTGGATCTTTTCAATTCTTTCTAAGACCTTTTCCTTTGGAAAAAAAGTTTCTTGACCCGTAAACGTTGATTTACGCACAAACCATTCTTCCGGAATGAGATCCTTTCGTTTCCATCTATATAGCTGTCCATAGGATATTCCGGCTAATTCTAACAGGTCTTTCTTTGAGATTAACTCCTCACTCATCATAAAAACCCCTTTCTAAAAACAATGTAACATAACACTGTTACGTTTGTAAAGTGCAAATGTAAATATTAGGATGTCCTAATTATTATTTTACAAAAAAAGGCCCCTCACGTTATATCGTGAAAGACCCTCTTGAACCTATTTTCTTCTTTTTCCACCGTTCGATAAGCGTTGCTTAGATGATTTCTACTAGTTTTTTTAAGTTGGAGCTTTTTCGCGCTACTCCCGATTCGATCGCTGCAGCCGAAACAGCTGCTGCCACTCGATCCCCCACACGAGAATCCAAGGCGTTAGGAATGATATACTCCGCACGAAGCTCTTTATCCGATACAAGACTTGAAATGGCGTAAGCTGCTGCAAGTTTCATTTCCTCATTGATGTCGGTTGCCCTTACATCGAGAGCACCACGAAAGATTCCTGGAAAGGCGAGCACATTGTTTACTTGATTAGGATAATCAGAACGTCCTGTTCCGACTACTGCTGCACCTGCTACAAGCGCTTCTTCCGGATAAATTTCAGGCACTGGATTTGCCATAGCAAAAACAATTGAATCTTTATTCATGGTCCTGACCATATCTCCCGTTAAAGCCTTTGGACCTGAGACGCCAATAAAAATGTCGGTGTTTTTAATCGCGTCTTGAAGGGTTCCATGTACCCTGCCTAGGTTTGTTCTCTCTGCTATTTCTGCTTGACGGTCGTTCATCCACTCTTCGCCTGGACAAAGAATTCCCTCCAGGCTTACTAACGTAATATTCTTAAAGCCCGCTTTTAATAAAAGCTTGGCAATCGCTATCCCAGCAGAACCAGCACCATTTAGAACAACCTTAACCTTATAGATACTTTTCTTCACAATTCTCAGCGCATTTAAAAGGGCAGCTAATACAACAATCGCTGTCCCATGCTGGTCATCATGAAAGACGGGAATGTTTAGTTCCTTTTTTAAGCGTTCTTCAATTTCAAAGCATCTTGGGGCGGCAATATCCTCCAAATTGATACCACCGAATGTTGGCTCTAATGCTTTAATAATATTGACAATCTCATCGACATCTTTTGTACCCAGGCAAAGCGGATAGGCATCAATCCCTGCAAATTGTTTAAATAAAACGGCCTTCCCCTCCATAACTGGCATGGCAGCCTCAGGGCCAATGTCTCCTAATCCTAATACCGCTGTTCCATCTGTTACAACGGCTACTAAATTACCCCGACCTGTATGCTCGAAGGAAGCTTCACTATTTTTTGCAATGATCTTACATGGCTCGGCTACACCTGGCGTATAGGCTAAACTTAAATCATCGGCATTGTTCATTTCTACTTTACTGACGATGCTAATCTTACCTGCCAGCTTTTTATGGAGCAGCACTGCCTGCTCTTTCATCTTGCTTTCATTCATTCCAACCTTCTCCTTTTGGTCCTATCTATAAATAATAGTTAATCATGGTGACAAGAATCCAATCTATACAATCAAAAAAAATCGGACCGTGGCAAACAGGCACAGCCCGATTTAGGAATATTAGCTTAATAATTTAAGCAAAAGAATAGCCAAAATAACGGTTGAAGCGCCCCCAATTCTTGTCGAAACTTGGGCAAATGGCATTAATGACATCCGATTGGAAGCCGATAGAATTGCGACATCACCCGTTCCTCCTAAACCACTATGACAGCCTGTAACAATCGCTGAGTCGACTGGGTACATCTTCATCAACTTACCTACAAAGTAACCTGTAGTAACCATTGCCACTACGACAGCGGTACAAACAACCACATATCCTGGGGTTACGATTTTGACTACATCCTTAAGCGGAATATATAGCATACCTAAGCCAACCATTAATGGCCATGTTAAACTTGATGATACAAATTTATATAAGTGATAAGCACCTTGTTCCATTTTAGCGGGCATTACTTTTATACTTTTCACAACGGCCGCTGCAATAATCATTAACACTGGTCCAGGAATGCCTAGGAATTTATTCCCCAATCCACCTAAGATAAAGAAACTACACGCAATTAACAGTCCTGCACCCATAAGTGGAAAATCAACCGGCTTATCAATCGTTGCGGCTTCTGTGATTCCGTCGCCGCCTTTTGTCTTCACTAATACTCCATTACCAGTCAGATGCTTCTTTTTCTCACCTAAACGTGATAAAATACCTGCACAAATGATCGCGACAATATTTCCAATCACTGCTGCTGGAATTAATTGCCCTACAAATGTTTCTGAAGATTTTCCGAGAACCTCTGCGTAGCCTAATGAAAGAGGCAAAATTCCTTCTCCGATCCCACCACCGATAATTGGAACAACAATAAAGAACAATGTGTGTTTCATGTCATATCCAAAAAGCAAACCTACTAGAACGCCTGCAACAACAGATGCTATTGTGCCGACAATAAGCGGTATAAACATGCGTGTGAAGCCTTGAATTAAGACTCTACGATTCATCCCAAGAATACTTCCTACTACTAAAATAGAAATATAAAGATAAAGGAAATTGGATGTTTTCATCAACTGGGTAACCGCATTCATTCCCGTTGTATTAATCACACTAAAATAGACTAAAAAAGACGGAATCAAGAGGGCTAAAATGGCAGGGCCGCCGATATCCTTTAAAAGCGGAATCTTCATACCAAGTTCCCCAAGTAAAATACCCATGACAATAATAATGGCAAAGCCGCCAATCATATCAGCTGGAAGCAATTTATAGACGGCTGAAAAGTAGACAACAGCAGCGATAACGATATAAAGTGGGAGTGGAATTACGCCTACCTTTACACTGCCAAATTTACCTAAAAGCCCTTTCTTTTCTTCTTTTTCCCCTGGAACAACCGTAAGCGGTTGCAACTCTTTTGCTGGTTCCATAAGTGTTCATCCCCCAATCTATTGATGTTTCTATCATATTCTGAATTAAACCGCTTTCATAGTTTATGTAAATTTAATAAGGTTTTTGTAAATAAAAAAAGTAAGCAGTTCTAGGCTGCTTACAAAAAGTTTTTGATAAGATGTTCTTTCAATCGATTAAATTCATGCTGGTAAACGGGTCTTCCCACTGTACCGTAGATTACCTTAACATCTAGGATTCCAATTTCCTTTAAAAAATTTAAATACTTACGGACGGAAACCCGAGAAATTCCGACGACCTTCACGACGTCCTCTGTTGAAAACTGGGCATTTTTTAGCTCCTGAATCGCTTCCCAAATTTGTTTCAGGGTATCTTTTGTTAATCCCTTTGGTAATTCTTCGATAACAGGCTTTTCCTCTCGGTGCAGTATTTGGTTGTCCAATACGTCTTGGCTAATCCTATGTTGAGTCTGAATAAACTTTGTTTGTTCTTTATATGCAACTAACGCTCTACTAAAGCGTTCAAATTCAAAAGGCTTAATTAAATAATCAACGGCTCCGTATCTTAAAGCCTTTTTAATCCGCTCCATATCTGATGCTGCTGAAATAACAATCACATCGGTTTCTTTTTCATGTTCACGGAGGTAGGTTAACAGCTCTAATCCTAGTTTCCCTGGCATAAATATATCCAATAAGATAAGATCAATTTCTAGTTTTTCAATTTTCTTAATCGCCTCATCCACGGATGCGGCCATTGCCATCAATATAAAACCAGTAACTTGCTCAAGATAGCGTTTATTAAATTCAGCCACCATTGGATCATCTTCAACAATCATTACCCGGATCATTCTGGTCCCCCTCCCCATTATATGGTATATACACGGCAAAGACGGTCCCTTTTCCAGGCTTTGATGAAAGAATTAAATCCCCTTCCAACTTTTTAACCGCTTGCGACACAAGGTACAGCCCTAGACCTCTATTTTCACCGTTTGTGGAAAATCCTTTGTTGAAAATTTGGTTTTGTATTTCTTCATTCATCCCTGTTCCTGTATCTTTTACTTCGATAGTTAAAATATCATCACCATAATCAAATTCTACTGTTATTTTTTTGACTGGACAACCGGTCACAGCCACAATGGCATTATCAATTAAATTACCAACAATTGTAATCAATTTATGTGTGACATCCGAATCTGCAGGTTGTGGCAGCGGTTGTTCACAGGAAACAGATAACTCAGTCCCTGATTCCCTTGCATAACTCAACTTTCCAATTAAAAAGCCAGCTAAAACAGGGTCCTTTATCTTTTTGGTAACCAAGCCAATTTCGTTATTACGATGATCAACCGTTTCATTGATGTATTCGACAACTTTTTCATAATAACCTGTATGGACCATCCCCAAAATCACATGAAGTTTATTCATAAACTCGTGTGCCTGGGCCCGAAGTGCATCGGCGTATGTTCTTACTCCTGTCAGTTCTTCAGCGAGTACCTGTATTTCTGTTTTATCGCGAAAAGTAGCAATTGCGCCCACTACCTTATTCCCAACGATAACGGGGACTCGGTTGGTTAAAATGGTCATCCCATTTATATTCTGTTCTTCATCCAATTCAGGTTTACCTGTTTTTAATAAATCACTTAAGCGAGTAGATGACATATATTCTTCTATATTTGTCCCCATTGGGTTATCCTGCAGGCCTGCTTTATCGAACAGCTTTAAGGCTGCTCGATTGACAAGTGTTATGTTTGAGTGTTGATCCACTGCAACAATTCCCTCACGCACCGATTGAAGCATCGCGCTTCGTTCCTCTAATAATTTAGCAATTGCAAACGGCTCAAGCCCAAGTAAGATCTTTTTTATATATCTAGCTAAAATAACAGCCCCGAGAACACCGATTAAGATACCAATCATCGTCCCAATATAAATCCCCATTCTGCTCTTATTGACGGCCGTTTCCACATTATCAAGAGAAATCCCAACGGCTACTGCCCCGATCTGTTTTCCATTTGCATCCTTAATCGGCGTAAAAGAACGTAAAGAAGGTCCTAGAGCTCCTTTTGAAATAGATTCATGCTCTTTCCCTTTTAGTACCGGCCCTTCATCTCCACCCTTGAATTGTTTGCCAACTTCTTTGCTATCAGGATGGGATTTACGGATCCCGTTCATATCCATCACAACAATAAAGTAAACGTTTGTCACTTTTCTCATTTCATTCGCAAACGTTTGGATTTCCTTTACATCCCGTTCTCCGCTCATTGCATCAATCACAAGCGGACTATGAGCAACCATTCGAGCCACATTTCTCGCCTTCTCAGCCTGACCTTTTTCCGTCTCCTTAGCAATTCTCGAACTGATAAGTAAATCCGTTATCAATAGTGAAAAAGTAACCACCATACACACAAAGACAATAATTACCGTCTGTAAACTCCATCTTCCCTTTCTCATATTTCCCTCCATCTTTGAGAAGGCGACAGGCACCATTCTGATTTCCACCTGGTGACATACTAACCATCCAGGCTAGTAAACACAAAAAGCTGCAAAGCATTCTTAAGAAAATACTTTGCAGTCTTTGAAGCTTTCTTTAACTTAGGCTGATCTGAGAGTTCATCGTCTCAGTTAACCATCTTGCGAACGTTGCCTTAACTTATAAGCAAAATAGCTCCTGCGATAATAGGGGTCAGGACCATCGCACTTTTTAATACGGGCTGCGGAGCAAGGGCTGTAAACTTAGCCCCGACATAGGAGCCAATCATCGTTCCTCCTACCACTTCAACTAACAGGGTTAAATTCAGGTATCCTTCGAAATAGTAGCCGATACCTCCTGCTAAAGCGATCGGCAAAATAACGAGCATTGTTGTACCCACTGATTGTTTAAGCGAAAGTCCCATGATGACCAGCAATCCGATTTGAATGAACGGTGCAGCACCTATCCCAAATGTACCAGACAACAATCCGGTAACCAACCCGACAACTGCCGCTTTCTTAATGAGAAGCAGGTTGCCAGGGTTCACTTTTTTGTTGTTTACCTTTATTTTTTGGACAATAAATAAGCGGACAACCAAGATCACAGCCGACAAAAATAACATCCCCGCTGTCAACCAATGCAAAGAATGGATCGGAATCAAACTGGCTAGTTTTGAACCTAAATAGGAGGCAGCTGCCCCAAATCCACCGACGATTAAACCGGTTTTAATTGAGATATTTCCTTGACGAAAATGACTGTAGGCACCTGACATGCTAGTAAACACCATCGCTGCTAGTGATGTCCCTAACGCCATATGTATTGGTACTCCAAAAATAACTGTTAAGATGGCAATAATAAAGCCAGAGCCGCCCGCCCCGACAAATCCTAATAAAATCCCAAGCACAAACATCGTCAGCACAATAGCCAACTTCATCCCCTCCGATTGCAAAACCCTAGATGTCCTTCTAGGAAATGTTTTATTACTTACCCAAGGACGGGGTCATATAGACTGATTTAAAAAAGAAAAAAACTATCATTCATTATTGTACTTAAAATTTAAAAGGTATATCGGAATTATGCCCTAATTCCCAAAATTTGAAAGACTACCTCAACTAGATTGAGATAGTCCTCCCTTAAAAGCTAAATTTTACTCGACCTAAACATGCACTGGTTGTTTTGCTTCTGCTAATGCTGATAGGCGCTGCTTAATTTCCTCAACATTGATAAATCTTTGGGCTACCCCTGTTTCCATTGCAGTATACGCAACCGCGGTTGCTACCTGTGCTGCGACCCGAGGGTCAAATGGATCTGGAATGACATAATCGGCATGGAGCTCATCCTCTGAAATTAATCCAGCAATTGCATAGACCGCAGCAAGCTTCATTTCCTCGTTGATTTCCTTGGCACGGACATCTAAGGCACCGCGGAAAATGCCTGGGAAAGCAAGCACATTATTAACCTGGTTCGGAAAATCAGAACGTCCTGTACCCACTACAAGAGCCCCTGCTTCTTTGGCCGCATCGGGCATAATTTCCGGTACCGGGTTGGCCATGGCAAAGATAATCGGGTCACGGTGCATAGCGCTAACCATTTCCTTTGTAACGGCCCCGGCTGCTGATACCCCCACAAACACATCGGCGTCAATAAGCGCATCCCCTAACGTTCCTTGTTTTTGCTCGCGATTTGTCATTTGCGCCATTTTATCTTTGAATCGATTCATTCCGACTGGACGGCCTTCATAAATAATTCCTTTTGTATCACATAAAATAACATCCTTCACGCCCATATGCAGCAGGAGCTTAACAATCGCTACTCCAGCTGAACCTGCTCCGTTTACCGCAACACGAATATCTTCAATTTTTTTATCCGCTAATTTTAACGCGTTGATTAGACCAGCGGCTGTTACAATCGCGGTTCCATGCTGGTCATCATGAAAAACAGGAATCTCGCAGGCTTTGCGGAGGCGGTCTTCAATTTCAAAGCATTGCGGCGCAGCAATATCCTCCAAGTTCACTCCGCCAAATGTTGGTTCTAGCAGCTTGACGGTTTCTACGATCTGGTCTGTGTCAGTGGTGGCCAAGCAGATGGGAAAGGCGTCAACATCTGCGAACGATTTGAATAACACGGCCTTTCCTTCCATCACAGGCATCGCAGCTTTTGGTCCAATGTTTCCAAGCCCCAGAACCGCTGTCCCATTGGATACAACTGCGACAAGATTGCCCTTCGAGGTATAATCATAGACTTTATTTTCGTCTGCATAAATGTCCAAACATGGCTCTGCCACACCTGGTGAATAGGCTAGGCTTAAATCTTTTGCATTATGTACTGCCACCTTAGAATATATCCCAACCTTGCCTTGGTGTTCCTTGTGCATTTTTAACGCTTCATCTCGTAAAATTGACATTGAATTTCCCCCACTTCCCGGTTAGTAACCGCTTGCATTTCATCTACCTATATCTTAGTGCATAAGAAAGTATTTTTATAGATTATGTAATTAAAAAAAGCAGGGATTTAATCATACAAAAGGCCTTCCACAAATTTTGTGGAAAGCCTTTTTAACTAATTATTCTTCATCTATTTCCACCGTTGGATAATGCTTTAAAAAGTAGACTAGCGATTGAAGCTCCACTGCCAAGTCAATATGATGGACCCTTATTAATGGTGGAACATTTAACCTTGCTGGAGTGAAATTTAAGATTCCTTTTACATTCGCTTTGACCAGTCGATCGGTTATCATTTGTGCGGCAGGAGCCGGAACCGTTAATATCGCCACTGAAATATTAGTTTCTGATAAAACCTTCTCTAAATCATCCATAGGATGAACGGGTACCTCGCGAATCATGGTTCCCATTTTGTCGGGATCCACATCGAAGGCGCATTCTATTTTTGTGTTATTATTTTTTAAAAAGTTATAGTTTAAAAAGGCAGTGCCAAGATTTCCGACTCCTATTAAGGCAACCTTAGTTAATTCATCCTGATCTAAGGTTTTACGAAAGAAGGATATTAAGTAATTAACATTATACCCATAGCCCTTTTTCCCTAACGCACCGAAATAGGAAAAGTCGCGGCGAATCGTTGCTGAGTCTACCTTTACTGCTTCACTCAATTCCGCTGAAGAGACCCTTTGCTTGCCGGAGCTTTGCAGGTTTTTTAGAAATCGGTAATAGAGGGGCAGCCGTTTTGCTGTCGCCTGTGGTATTTTCGTTGTTTCATTACTCATAATCTCCCACACCCCATGAATGGTTTAGTTAAAAATTTATTTAACTCTTTCATCTCTTTTAAAATCACCGTTTTTACCGCCCGTTTTTTCGACAAGATACGTCGGTCCAATTACCATACCTTTATCAACGGCTTTACACATATCATAAACTGTTAAGGCACACGCGGAAGCCGCTGTTAACGCTTCCATTTCTACGCCTGTGCTCCCCTTCGTTTTAACGGCTGCAGCAATATATAATTGATAATTCTCATCCTTATCCTGTTCCCAAGAGAAAGAAATATTAACACCTGTTAATGGAATCGGATGGCACATTGGAATCAAATCCCATGTCTTCTTTGCTGCCATGACAGCTGCTACCTGGGCCACTGCTAAGACATCGCCCTTCTTCATCTCATTATTAGTTATTTTATCATAAATTTCTTTACTAACGGTAATGCTGGAATGAGCAAGCGCCGTACGTGCCGTTTCCGGCTTATCACTGACGTCGACCATTTTTGCTCTGCCTTCTTCATTAAAATGCGTAAATTCTGCCATATAAAAAATCCTCCCATCAAATCATACACTATTTTACCTTATATGTGTGTGAAACTTTGAACTAAATATTACATTTTTTGACGATTTAGGACCCTTACACCGCTAATATGGCGAGCAGTTTATTGCCGACATACCGGGAATAAGGTACACTAATCCTATGTAATAGAGGTGAATGAGAATGATTTTGCTACAGGTTAATCAATTACAAAAATATTATGGTGCTGACCTTATTTTATCGAATATTAAGCTCGAATTACAAACTCGGGACCGTGTTGCTCTTGTTGGACGCAATGGGGCGGGAAAATCGACATTATTGAAGATTATTGCCGGACACTTGTCGCATGATGGCGGAGAAATTATCAAGCCGAAAGAAGTGACAATTGGCTATTTAGCTCAAAATACCGGGTTAGAATCATCATTATCCATATGGGATGAAATGCTGACGGTTTTTGAACCGCTGCGATTAATGGAAAAACAACTCCGCACCCTTGAAGAACAAATGGCTGATCCTCTTGTTTTTGAAGACGGTGGAAAGTACGAAAGAATCCTAAAAGAGTACGATCATCTTCAGGTGAAATTTAAAGAACAGGGAGGGTATCAATATGAGGCAGAGATGCGCTCTGTCCTTCATGGGTTAAATTTCCATGACAAATCCTTGATGATATCTAGTTTAAGCGGCGGGCAGAAAACCCGTCTTGCCCTTGGTAAACTTTTGTTAACCAAGCCTGATATCTTAATATTGGATGAGCCCACAAACCACCTTGATATTGATACGCTTTCCTGGCTGGAGCAATATTTACAAAGTTATCATGGGGCGATTTTGATCGTTTCCCATGACCGCTATTTTTTAGATAAAGTTGTTACTCAAGTTTATGAAGTATCCCGTAAGCAAATCCAAAGGTTTACAGGCAACTATAGTTCTTACCTTGATCAAAAGGCCGCAAATTATGAGCGTGATTTAAAGCTTTTCGAAAAACAACAGCAAGAGGTCGCTGATCTCCAAGACTTTATCAACCGGAATTTAGCGCGCGCTTCGACGACTAAACGTGCCCAAAGCCGTCGTAAAAAGCTAGAAAAGATGGAGATGATGGATCGTCCATTAGGCGATGAAAAGTCTGCTTCCTTCTCGTTTGAAATTGAAAAACAAAGCGGCAATGACGTTTTAACAGTGGATTCACTCGCTGTTGGGTACGAAGGTGATAAGGTTTCAGAGTCCATTTCATTTCGGGCCTATAAAGGTGAAAGTACCGCATTGGTTGGACCGAATGGTATCGGCAAATCAACACTTTTAAAGACAATTATCAAAAAGTTGCCTGCTCTGGAGGGAACCATACTCTATGGGACAAACCTTCAAATTGGTTATTACGACCAGGAGCAAGCTGAATTGACCTCCAATAAGCGGGTCTTAAATGAACTCTGGGATGACTATCCACTAAAAAATGAAAAAGAAATACGTACGGTGCTCGGTAATTTCTTATTTTCTGGTGATGATGTCTTAAAAATAGTTTCCACCTTAAGCGGGGGTGAAAAAGCCCGTCTAGCTTTAGCTAAACTGATGTTGGAGAAAGCAAATGTCTTAATTTTGGACGAGCCTACCAACCACCTTGACTTAGATAGTAAGGAAGTTCTAGAGAATGCATTAATCGATTACCCGGGCACGATATTGTTTGTCTCACACGACAGGTATTTTATTAACCGGATTGCCACAAAGGTCTTAGAACTTAGTCGTCATGGAAGTACAGAATACCTCGGGGATTATGATTATTATTTAGAGAAGAAACTAGAACAGGAAGAACTTGCAGCACTAGCGCTAGCCGCAACTGCTAAAAAAGCAGCACAAACAGATGCTTTTGAGAAAAACTCTTATCAACAGGATAAGGAAAGTAAAAAACAAGAGCGTCAGCGCAAAAGGAAATTAGAAGAAATGGAACAAAGAATTGAAGAGCTAGAAGAGCAAATTCAAGAATTCGAGCAGCAATTATGCGAACCAGACATTTTTCAAAATCATGAAAAAGTGTTGGAAATCAACATAAAAAATGAAAAGGCAAAGTCTGAACTCGAGCACTTAATGGAAGAATGGGCAGAGCTGGCTGAATAATTATGCAAAAACCAGGCATTGGCCTGGTTTTTTGTTTATTATGACATTTATCGACAAATTTTGATATGATGGCAATAATTCATTAAGTTATACACTTTTCCACATTCTTATTCACATTACAAACAGGACAGTTTCAATGTTATTTTTACTTTTCCACATTATCCACAACAAAGTCCTGACTTATCCACATTATACACAGAAAACACCCCACTTATCCACATTCACCAGTTTTTGATCTGCATTTTTATAAAATCTTATCAACAAAAAAACTCTTCTTATCCAGAAGAGTTATTAATTGTATATTTCGATATCCAGTCCCGGGTTGGCATTTAGGGAAAGGTCTGCTCTAATTCCTTTTTCGAACATCACGCTTCCAGCAGCAGCAATCATCGCTGCATTATCAGTACATAGGGATAATGGCGGAATCACTAATTCAATTCCAGGTTTCTCTGAAAAGGTCTTTTCCAAAGCCTTTCTAAGGCCTTTATTGGCGGCAACTCCGCCAGCCACCAATACTTGTCCTACCCCATATTCAGCGACGGCCTTTTCTGTTTTCTTCACTAACACTTCAATCACGCTGGCTTGAAAGCTTGCAGCAAGGTCTTCAGGAGCAATTATCTCACCGCGTTGCTCGGCATTATGAACCGTATTAATAACAGCAGATTTTAAACCGCTAAAGCTAAAATCATAGGAACCTTCTTCTAACCATGCCCGAGGTAAATTAATTGTCGGATTTCCAGCCTGCGCCAAACGGTCAATATGTGGACCGCCTGGGTACGGCATGTTTAACGTTCGCGCAACCTTGTCGTAGGCTTCACCAGCAGCGTCATCCCTTGTTTCACCGATGACCTCAAAATGTCCATGTTCCTTCATATAAACAAGCTCTGTATGCCCGCCTGAAACGACCAGAGCAAGGAGCGGGAATTTTAACTCAGTGACAAGCCTGTTCGCATAAATATGTCCAGCAATATGGTGGACTGGAACTAGTGGTATGTTTTGAGCAAATGCCAATGCTTTCGCGGCATTTACCCCAATTAAAAGGGCACCAACTAATCCTGGTCCTTCTGTGACAGCAATGGCATCAATCTCAGCAAAAGTAACATTTGCCTGCTTCAATGCTTCCTCAATGACAATAGTCATTTGCTCTACATGGTGGCGGGAGGCTATTTCCGGAACCACACCACCGAAGCGTTTATGACTTTCAATTTGCGATGCGACTACATTTGCTGCAATTTCTCTGCCATTTTTAATAATGGCGACAGCCGTCTCATCGCAGCTTGTTTCAATACCCAAAATCCATTGGTCTTTTTTCATAAATTTACCCACATCACTAAACCATCTTCCTGATTATCTGAATAATAATTTTTGCGGATCCCGCCATTTTGAAAACCAAGCTTTCGATAAAGAGATTGTGCTACATGATTGGTAACACGCACTTCAAGGGTCATACTCTTTGCTCCCATCTCTCTGGCCACTGTCATCATTTTTTGCATGATTGCTTCACCAAGTTTCCTGCCCCTATATTCAGGCAGAATGGCCACATTCGTTACATGCGCCTCATCGATCACGATCCAAGCCCCACAGTACCCGAGGATTTTGTTACTTTCCTCTAGGACGATATAAACTGCAAATCGATTATTATGCAATTCATTATAAAATGCTTCACGACTCCAGGGGGTTGTAAATGATGCATGTTCTACTTCTAAAATTTGGTCAATGTCCTCTTCCCTCATATTGCGAAAAACAAAAGAATCTACCATAACTCTCTATTCCTATCCATTTAAAATTTTTCCTTTCGCTTCTAACCATTTCGCTTCAGCTTCAGCTAAACGGATATAATTTGGAACAAAAGAATGAATGTCCTCCCCTGGTTTATCCTTACCAAGAAGGGCAAGTTCAGATGGACGTGGATTTTGTTCCGTACTAGCTGCAAAAACAGCCTGTGATCCTAATGCTGCTTCAATTGCTGCTTGATGGAGTGGTAAATCATTTCCGACAAATAGTATCGTTTTTCCTGAATTTTTTAGATCCTCTGCACGGTCTACTAACATGACCAAACGATCCTCTTCAATCGTTTGTAGTTCGTCATTTTGATATTGATACAAGCCAGTATAGACCTGTCCCCTTCTTGCATCAAATAGAGGTGACACATAACCATCAAAGTAGCGGCCGACCCCAGAAGCTAAAATTTCCAAGCTGGAAATACCTACAAGCGGGATATTCAAAGTCCAAGCTAGTGTTTTAGCAATGGTTACACCTATTCTAACTCCTGTATACGAGCCCGGTCCTTTGGCGACGACAATCTTAGTTAAATCCGCAGGAACCTTTTCGCAATCCTTCATTAGTGTCTGAATAGCAGGCATAATTCGAACAGAGTGGTTCTTTTTTAAATTGGTTATATATTCACCAAGTACTTGATTATCTTCTAACAGCGCCACTCCTAAGGCATAGTTAGAAGTATCAATCGCTAATATGGTCATGAAAAAGTCTCCTTACATAATTGCTCATATCGTTTCCCCTGAGGTACTAAAACCATTCTTCTAGTATCCCCTTCTTCACGATATAAGAAAATAGTCAGTCTTTCCTGTGGGAGCTGCTCTTCAATTAAATGAGCCCATTCCACTACCGTCACTCCATCACCTTCAAAATACTCATCAAAACCGAGGTCTTCGAAGGCATCCGCAACCCGGTATACATCCATGTGATATAACGGGAGTTTTCCCTTATATTCTTTAATAATAGTAAATGTCGGACTGTTAACTGTTCTTTTAATCTCCAACCCTTTAGCCAAGCCCTTAGTGAATGTAGTCTTTCCAGCACCTAAATCACCTTCAAGAGCAATGACATCTCTAGGTTGTAGTAACCCAGCTAACTTTGCTGCAAATTGGGAAGTCTCCTCAGAATCCGTTGTTATTAGTTCGAATTGATTCATTCAATCACCTTTTTATTTTAACTTAGGGTCACATCTTCATTTTACCTTAATTATGTGCAAAAAAACCTTAGGATCTCTCCTAAGGATGCCTATTACATATGTAGTTTACATGATTTTTAACAATTGAGCAAAAAAGCTTGCCCTTATTAAACGGCATAAAAAAAGACGAAACCTTGTTTCGTACTAATTTTTGCAATAT